>NZ_WIWH01000006.1:0-149127 GCF_009600035.1 Pseudomonas sp. FSL R10-2964
GTATGAGGGGTGACTCTCAAGTACGGTTCTTAGGGGAGGCAGGAGTGGTAACACTCCTGCTTTACCCGACTGAAGGCGCACATCGGTGCCGATGTCGAGTCCGGCCTGGTGCATCACGTCCATGGCACCGCTGCCAATGTGGCCGATGTCACGCAGGTGGCTGAACTGCTGCATGGCGAAGAAAACGCCGTGTATGCAGATGCCGGTTACACCGGTGTCGAAAGGCGCGAAGAGCATGAAAATCGGGGGGTGATCTGGCAGATTGCAGCGCGTCGCAGCACCTATTCCAAGCTGAACCAGCGCAGCGTACTGTACAAAGCCAAGCGCAAGATCGAGTTCTGCAAGGCTCAGACACGGGCCAAGGTCGAGCATCCGTTTCGCGTGATCAAGCGGCAGTTTGGTTACGTGAAAGTACGTTTTCGTGGGCTGATGAAAAACACGGCTCAGTTGACCACGCTGTTCGCCCTGGCAAACCTGTGGAGGGTTCGAAAACAGCTCATGGGTATGGGTGAGGTTCGCGTTTAACACGGAGAACCGGTCGAAAAAGCTCTCCGTACATGATTTTTCGGTCACTTTTCGTCCAATGACGCTGTAGGTGCCTGGAAAATTGCAACTTGCCGCGGCTGCACGACAAGTTGATCGGAGCATCCTTAGGCGCTTATTTATGTCTGCAACTTCAAGGGTCTCCATGGATAGAATCGCCTTCAAACCGCTCCTTCTCGTCGCCGGCCTCCTGGCGTTCATGCCAATGGCCCACGCCGCCAGCACGCTGGTTTACTGCTCCGAAGCCAGCCCCGCCGGCTTTGACCCCAGCCAGTACACCAGCGGTACCGATTTTGATGCCTCCGCCGAAACCGTATTCAACCGCCTGATCCAGTTCAAACGGGGTAGTACTGAAGTCGAACCTGGCCTGGCCACCCGCTGGGATGTCTCCAATGACGGCCTGACCTACACCTTCCACCTGCGCGATGGCGTCAAGTTCCATACCACCGATTTCTTCACCCCGACCCGGAATTTCAACGCGGATGACGTGTTGTTTACTTTCGATCGCCTGCTGGATGCCCAGAGTCCGTTCCGCAAGGCTTACCCGTCCGAATCGCCCTATTTCACCGATATGGGCTTGAACACCACGATCAAGAGCGTCGACAAGCTCGACGACCGCACCGTGCGTTTCAACCTCAATAACGTTGATGCCGCCTTTGTGCAAAACCTGGCCATGAGCTTCGCCTCGGTGCAGTCCGCCGAATACGGAGCCCAACTGCTCAAGCAGGGCAAGGCTGAAGAGATCAATCAGAAACCGGTGGGCACCGGGCCGTTTGTGTTCAAGCGTTACCAGAAGGACTCGCAGATTCGTTACGTCGGCAACAAACAGTACTGGAAGCCCGAGGATGTGAAACTCGACAATCTGGTTTTTGCCATCACCCCTGACGCGGCGTCGCGCCTGCAGAAACTCAAAGCCGGGGAGTGCCAGGTCAGCGGTTACCCGCGACCGGCGGATATCGAAGTGATGAAGCAGGATCCCAACTTGCGAGTGCTGCAGCAAGCCGGGTTCAACCTGGGGTTTCTGGCTTACAACGTGACACATCCGCCGCTGGACCAACTCAAGGTGCGTCAGGCCCTGGACATGGCCATCGACAAGCCGGCAATCATCAAGGCCGTGTACCAGAGCGCAGGGCAATTGGCGCAGAACGCCTTGCCACCTGCGCAGTGGTCTTATGACCCGACAATCAAGGATGCCCCCTACGACCCGGTCAAGGCCCGGCAGCTTTTAAAAGAAGCAGGGGTTGCACCAGGGACCACTATCAACCTGTGGGCGATGACCGTTCAACGTGCCTCCAACCCGAACGCGCGTATGTCGGCACAAATCATCCAGCAGGATTGGGCCAAGGTCGGCATCAAGGCCAATATCGTTAGCTACGAGTGGGGCGAGTACATCAAGCGCGCCAAGAACGGCGAGCACGACGTGATGATTTACGGCTGGACGGGCGACAACGGCGACCCGGATAACTGGCTCGGCGTGCTCTACAGCTGCGCGGCGGTCAAGGGCAGCAACTACGCCAAATGGTGCAACCCAGACTATGACAAGCTGGTGCAGCAAGCCAAGCTCAGCAGCGACCGCGAACAACGCATCAAGTTGTATCAAGAGGCGCAGAAGATCCTCAAGGAGCAAGTTCCGATTACACCCATTGCGAACTCGACGGTTTTCCAGCCCCTGCGCAAGGAAGTGACTGATTTCAAAATCAGCCCCTTTGGGCTGACACCGTTCTACGGGGTGAGCCTGGATAAGTAACAGCAAGCCCCAACTGAGTGCACCAGAAGCCCGGGATGGTTTTTGGTGCGCTCGCGGCACCGAAATAACCTCGCTATAGACGTGAATAGGCCAAAGTCTTATGCAAGGTATGCACTGAAATAATGCGTTTGCTGCCGAATTTGAATATGCCGAACTTACAGGCGCTTCTTTAATAGAGGCCAAGGCGCATGTTGGTTTGCTATGCGTACAAAGTTTGCAAGGTTCTGTGGATAACCCCCGCCTTCAGGGTGACGAGCTGTCCCATCGAAACGTCATCATGGATGCGGCTGTTGTGTGTGAGCGGCTCTGGATGCAGTTTGGAACCTGGTTGAACCATGAGCGAAGCCTTTATTTATGTGCGTTGACTTTTAACCGGTTCGGGCAGTGGCAGAGTGCTCTGGATAGTGCTGGCAAGGCACTGGTCATTATCGAATCGAACGGGGTGGAGGAGGTGGACAGGGCATTCTTGCTGCTTCAAGTGTCTAAAGCTTGCCAAGGGCTGGGCAATAGGGGAAGCGCTGATGAGGCACTCCATGCTGCAGACCGGATTGCTCAGGGTTTCGATTCGCAACTGAGTCGTTGGTTTTTGGATGTGCGTTCCAAGTTAAAGGTCGCGGACTTTGTGCCTGCTGATTGAAACGGATTAAACATCAGGGGGGGCATCAATGAGAGTACGGATCCATTGTAATGTCTTCAGTGACCATGCCAAAAGAAGCAGTATATCCTCCCCCATGATTTACCTCATGTTAGCAATGCAAGATGCTGCCCGGTGTGATGCGCAGTCGCTGGATCAGGGTGCAGGGACAGAAAAGCTCTTGCCTTTCTCCACTACCCAGGTGGCAAGAACGGTAGCGCCCTGTGGGCCCGCTTTGCTGATGTGGGGTTCGTGCGCCAGGTGTTGAAAACTGTCACCGGCCTTTATTCGCTTTTCAGGCTGCCCATCCATTGTAATGATGACCTCGCCTTCAAGCACATAGGCGACTTCTGGTCCTGTATGTATGTGGCGAGCCTTGACTTCGTTCGGGGCGAGTACTGCTTTTTGCAAGCCCATTTGATAGTGGGTATCAGGCATGTCGATTCGTTGCAACACGTCAGACTTTGCGGGTGTTGGCATGTCTGCGATGGCAGCTCCCGCCCAGAGGACGGCACTCAACATAAATATGGCTGGGGGCGTGCCTTTCATTATTTGATTTCCGGTTTATGACGCTTGATTGGCTGTGCGAGTCAGACGTTTGTAGGTGTTCATGTTTTAAGTTTATCGCGTAAAAACAATAGATTTTTGGGCTCGCTAAGGTATGTAGTTTTTTTCTGTTACTTGTGTGGTTCATTTCTTTTCATATTTGTGCGAAATTTAATGTGTGTCATGTTTTTTTAGTGTGTCGTTATTATGTTGTTCGTTCATTCCATCATTTTCTTGTGGTCATTGGCTGTTCCCGGGGGCGTGCAAAAATGCGCAGAGGCCAGCACAGAAATAAGCTAAGTGACTGATTTATAAAAACAAGCATGTATCTAAATGTTTCTGATGGTTTTGCGGTCAATAATGCCGCTTGCGAGATAATTGATAGGGCAAAACCTCTCCAGCATGACGTTTTAGCTGAATTTTGTTGTGTATATGGTGAAATTACCTGCGCAACACTTCCTATACTGCCCGCGGTGTCTACGTACCTGTACAGTTCAGCCAATCACGATGAGTGATCGAACTGCTATGGCGATAGCCACCCTGCGTAAATGAGGTGGTGTCCGCGTCGTCTTGTTTCCTGCACCTAATAAGTCTAAGAATGAGAAAAAGTGTAATGAATAAACAGTCGATCCAGATTGCGCTTGCGTACATGTCCGTAGTTATCGGTGGTGGCTTTGCCTCCGGGCAGGAGGTGCTGCAGTTTTTCACCGGCTATGGGCTTATCGGTATCCTGGGCACCCTGGTAAGCGGTTTGATGTTTGCCTTCCTCGGTATGCAGATCGCCCGCATGAGTTCGAAGATGCAGGCCAACTCGCACAAGGAAGTACTCTACGCCCTGTTCGGCGCACGTCTGGGCTGGGTCGTCGATGTGGTGCTGTCATTCTTCCTCTATGGGGTTGGTGTGGTGATGCTGGCCGGTAGCGGTTCGATTTTTGCCCAGCAGTACGATCTGCCCCCATTGTTTGGCGGTGTATTGATGACCGTGCTGGTGATCGCCACGCTGTGCATGAACGTCAAGCGCATCATTGATCTGATCAGCGCGGTCATGCCTTTTCTGCTGGCGATGGTGCTAATCATCACGACCTACTCGATTTTCAGCTACAACGCTCCAATCGAGACCCTGGATGCTGTGGCGCGTGAAAACAACGAGACGGTCACTGGCAACTGGTTTGTCGGCGCCTTGCTCTACGCTTCGTTCAATATCGCGGTAGGTTTCCCGATGCTGGCAGTGATCGGTGGCATGACCAAACAACCCAAGGCGGCCGCTCTCGGCGGTGTGCTCGGCGGGCTTGGTTTGGGCGCCCTGATCCTGTTGTTGAACATCGGCCTGTTTGCCAACATCAACCAGCTGCAGGGTATTGAAATGCCGTCCCTGGCACTGGCCGGGCGCATCTCGCCACTGCTCTCGGTGGTGATGTCCATCGCACTGGTGTGCATGGTCTACAGCACTGCGGTTGGGATGTTCTTTGCCTTCAGTGCACGCTTTGCCAAGCCGGAATCGGGCCGTTTCAAGTTGTTTAGTGCAGTGACCGTTTGTGTCGGTCTGGCTTTGAGCCTGGGTGGTTTCAGCAAGTTGGTGGGCACCGTGTATCCGCTGCTGGGCTACGTAGGCTTTGCGCTGATCCTCGCCATTTGCTTCAGCTGGCTGCGCAGTCGCTCGCTGGCCAAGGCGGAAAAAACCGCGCTGGACGCGGTCTCCTGACCCCGGCTGCCGCCGAACGCAAGTTCGGCGGCTTCCTTCCTAACCCTGCTGTTCAAGTATCTGGTTGACGTCCCGGACCCTGGCGTAATCCATTGCCATGCTGGCAAGCGACAGTGCATGTACATCCTCGGCAGGCCACAGGCGTCCATTCAGGTCTATCTGATCGAATGTATAGCAGGCATCCGATCCCACAATCACATTGAACCCCAGGCAACCTGCTGAGCGAACCGTGCTCTCTACGGAATTATTGGTGATCACGCCGACGATGACCAACTGCTCAATCCCGCGCGTGCGCAACCAGCGTTCCAGGCCTGTGTTGGTAAATGCATCGGGTACGTTCTTTTCAACCACGTGCTCACTATCGAGCGGGGCCAGCCCCTCCTGAAACTCGCAGCCAGGCTGGCCGGGCCAGAATACCGAGGCAGGCGATCGGGATATATGCCGGACATGGACTACCGGACGCTGTACATGCCGCCAGGTTTCCAGCAGGCGCTGTACGTTGAGCTCGGTGTGCGGGTTGTTTCTGCGACCAAGCCCGGGAAGGCTTATCCCTTTTTGCATATCGATGATGATCAGTGCCGCATCGGATTTGATCAGGGGCATGGCCGTTCCTCTGGCTGGGGATAGGGAGCACCATGCTAAGTCTATTGCGCCGGGGTCACCAGATGGCTACAGGTCTTTATCCTGGCTCAGGGTTTGCGGTTCGCCGTGGCTGATCATCCATTTCAGCAAAGCCCTCACCGGCACTGTATGGGTGCTCTCGACCCACTGAACACCTTCATGGCTGTAATGCTCGATATAGCGGCTGAGTACCAGCGTGTCGCGATCGCTCGACAGGCGCAGGCTTGTTTCGCGACAGTGCAGGGCGGCGTTGGCACGCTTTACCAGTCGCTGTTCCAGGATCATGGCCGGGTTTTCGCAAGGCATGGGTACACGCGTTCTTGGCAGGAAAGAGGTCTGATCCTCGCATTCGCGGTTTGCCTGGATATGTCTGCTTTTTTGCCTGGCCGCAACTTTGTTACCAAGTTGAAATATATGACGCAGCGGGACGAATAGTTTTAGATGGAAGCCTTTACATACCTTAAGTGGAATGCGCCGGTGAGCAGCCTTTTGATCGTAGACGATGACCTGGAGGTCCTCGCGCTTCTGAAGAAGTTTTTTGTACAACACGGATATTCGGTGGAGGTGGCCACCGATGGCACGTCACTGTGGGCGGCGATGGCGCTGCAACCACCGGACCTGATCATTCTCGACTTGATGCTGCCTGGCGAAAACGGCCTGATGCTGTGTCAGCGTTTGCGTCAGCAATACCCCACGCCGGTCATCATGCTGACGGCCATGGGCGAGCTGAGTGATCGGGTCGTCGGTCTTGAAATGGGTGCCGATGATTATCTGAGCAAACCGTTTGATGCCCGGGAACTGTTGGCCAGGGTGCGTGCCGTGTTGCGCCGGGCAGGGCAGGGCCAGCCCTCGGTCGGGCAGGTGCCGCGGCCACTGATGAAGTTTGCGGGCTGGCAACTGGACCTTACCCGTCGCGAACTGCGCTCACCGGATCAGGTGATGATCCCCTTGTCTGCCGGAGAGTTCGATTTGTTGCTGGTGTTTGTTGAGCATCCCCAGCGCATTCTGACTCGCGAACTGTTGCTGGATCTGGCTCGTGGCGCTGGCCATGACGCGTTCGATCGCAGCATCGACGTACAGGTCAGCCGTTTGCGGCGCAAGCTGGAGTTCGACAGCAAAGGGGTCGAGATGATTCGCACCGTGCGCAATGTCGGTTACCTGTTCACGCCCGGGGTGACCTGTCAGTGACGGGCTGGATTTCAGGCTGGCGCCTGCGCTCACGCAACACCATCGCACGCTGGATTGCCTTGACCACCATTGTCGCGATGCTTACGGCGCTGGCATTCAATGCGCTGTTTACTCAGTTGGCGGGTGTTTGGGCTTACCCGCCGCTGAGTGAAATCGGGCTGCTGGAAAAGATTTCCCTGACGACCAAGCTGATCGAAGCTTCGCCGGCGCCACAGCGCCAACGTCTGGCTGCGGCAGCCACTGACAGCGCCCTGAGCATCAGTTGGCATGCCAGCCGTGCCGGCCTGGATTTGCCGCAGGTGGCCGAAGCGGCCAGTCGCACTGCCACGCCGCTGGCGCAGCGGCTGTTCAATAGCCCTGAGCGACGCCTCGAAGCCTATCAGCCCGACGACTGGCCACAGCACAACGGGCATTACGCCCTGCTGGTGCAACTGGAGGATGGCTCATGGCTTATGTTCAGCATCGCATCGCGCAGCTGGGGCCTGGGCCAATGGCAGCGCAATCTGATTTTGATCCTGCTGGTGTTGTTGTCCACGGTGCTTGTGGCGCTGATCGCCACTCGCCATCTGGCCAGGCCTTTGCAGCAGTTCGCCGAGGGCGCCCGGCGTTTTGGTGTCGATTTTCGTGCGCCGCCCATTGAGCCGGTTGGCCCTCGGGAGATCCGACAGGCCATTCTTGCGTTCAACGCCATGCAGGCGCAGTTGCAACACTTCATAAAAGACCGTACCCAGATGCTCGCGGCCATTTCCCATGACTTGCGCACCCCGCTGACACGCATGCGACTGCGCGGTGAGTTTATTGACGACCCGGACCAACAACAGCGTCTGTTTCGCGATGTAGACGAGATGCAGGCCATGATCAACTCCAGCCTGGAGTTCTTTCGCGACGATGCCCGGCTCGAGCAGGCCACGCAATTTGACCTGGCAGGGTTGTTGCAAACCCTGATTGATGACTACCGCGACCAGTCCATTGACATTGCCTTCAACGGTCCTGAGCACCTGGTGTATTTGGGCCGGCCGCTTGGCCTGAAACGGGTGATGACCAACCTGCTGGATAACGCTATCAAGTACGCAGGCGAGCCGGCCATCGAGCTGAGTCGGGACGATGAGCAGGTCACTGTTTTCGTTCTTGACCGGGGGCCGGGCATTCCTGTCCAAAGTCATGAGCAGGTGTTTGTGCCTTTTTATCGGCTTGAAGAATCGCGCAACAAAAGCACCGGCGGAGTGGGGCTCGGACTGTCGGCAGCCAGAGCGATTGTGCTGGAACACGGCGGCTCGCTAACCCTGAGCAACCGCACGGGTGGCGGGTTGGCGGTGAGGGTTGTGTTGCCGGTGCTCAAGGGGGCAGGGTGAATGATCTTCTGCAGAGAGTGCCGGGCACCCCGGCACTCTCAGCCTCTTGGCCCCTCAGACCGCAGCGACGGCTTGCGCCGCATTTTCGGGTGTCGCCACATCATGCAAGGAAATCCGTGAGGTCTCAGGCAATGCCAGGCCGCCAGCCAGGGCGAGCAGTGCAACTGCAATCAGATAAAACGCGGGCGACATATTGCTGCCGGTGGTGCTGATCAGCCATGTCGCCACCAGCGGTGCGGTGCCGCCAAAAAGGGTGTAAGCCATGTTGTAGGTGATGGCCGAAGCGGTATAGCGAGTGCGGGTCGGAAACGTCTCCGAGAGCAAAGCTGCGGTCACCACGCCACACAACACCGCGCCAATTGCCAGCAGCATGACACCGACGATGGACGCTGCGAACCCGCCCGAGCTGGCCATCAGGAACGACGGATACACCGCGACCATCAGTAGAACGCACGCGGTCACCACGGTCGCCCGCCGCCCGACCCGGTCCGAATACAGCCCGGCCAGAGGGCAGATGGCGGCGGCGAAGAGCAGGGCGATCAGCGACACCAGCAAAGCGGTTGCCCGGCTCAAGCCGCCCGCGACCTGCAAGTAGGTCGCGAAGTAAGTGGTGAACATGTAGAAGGACAGTGCCGTCAGCGACACAAAGGCGCCCAGGCAGCAGATCGCTGCGCCATGGTTGCGCAAGGTGTCCTTGAGTGGGGAGTGGGCGACCGCATGCTCCTCCTTCACGGCCTGGAAGGCCGGGGTTTCATCCAGCTTCCAGCGCAAATAAAGCCCTACCAGGCCCAGTGGCGCAGCAATCAGGAACGGCAGGCGCCAGCCCCAACTGCCCATGCTTTCAGCGGATAACGAAGCCTCAAGGGCGTAGGCCACTACGGCCGCAGCGGCAAAAGCGGAAAATGTCGAAACCGGCACAAAGCTGCCGTACCAGGCTCTTTTATCGCTGGGGGCGTGCTCCATCAAATAGGCACAGGCCCCGGCGTATTCACCGCCTGCAGAAAAGCCCTGGGCGCAACGAATCAGGGTGAGCAGGATCGGCGCCATAACCCCGATTGCAGCATAAGTGGGCAATATACCGATCAAGGTAGTGGCCCCGGCCATCAGCAAAATGGTCATGGCAAGGGTACGCTTGCGGCCTATCCTGTCCCCCAGCATGCCGAAAAAAATCCCGCCAAGGGGGCGAAAGGCAAAGGCCACCGCAAACACAGCAAAGGTCTTGAGCAATGCGGCACTGGCATCGCCACTGGGGAAAAACTGCTGAGCGATGGTGGTGGCCAGAAAGCCGTAGACGGCGAAGTCGAACCATTCGACGAAATTACCGATGGCGGCGGCGACAATCACTTTTCTCAGCGTTTCAGGGCTGACCTGCTCTATGGATACGCTTGTCATGCTGCACCTCGACCTGTCCTCAGTAAGGAGTGATTATCGAGGCAGCGGCTGAAACGATTCGCTCCAAAAGTGTCATCGGCATAGTCAGTACCGACTTCTCAGAGGTCAAGCACGGGGGCTACAGGCTACCGGGCGAACTTTTTGGCCCCGGCAACGCACAGGATCACCGCCGCTGTAACACCAAACATGCCCATGCTGACAGTCTCGTGCAGCAAGGTGGCAGCCAGTGCCAGGCCAAAAAATGGTTGCAGCAGCTGCAACTGCCCAACGGCGGCAATCCCGCCCTGGGCCAGCCCCCGGTACCAGAATACAAAGCCTATCAGCATGCTGAAGATCGAGATGTAAGCCAGGCCGAGCCAGGCAGGTACGCTAATGCCTTTGAACGAAGCGGGGGCCCACAACCATGCCAGCGGAGCCATCAATGGCAGTGACAGCACCAGTGCCCATGAAATGACCTGCCAGCCGCCCAGCGTACGCGACAACCTGGCCCCTTCGGCATAGCCAAGACCGCAGATCAATACAGCCAGAAGCATCAGGATGTCACCCTCGGGCGCTGCGCTCAGGCCCTGCGCCAGGGCATAGGCCACGACGCACGCGCTGCCCAGGATCGAGAACAGCCAGAACGCTGGCCGTGGCCTTTCACCCCCGCGCACCACGGCGAAGGCTGCGGTAGACAGCGGCAGCAGGCCCAGAAAGACAATGGTATGGGCCGAAGTCACATGCTGCAAAGCCAGCGCGGTCAGCAGCGGAAACCCCACCACCACCCCGGTTGCCACCAGCAGCAGGGGCACCAGTTGGCTGAACTGCGGCCGTCGTGCCTTGAGTAGCCCGAGCATGGCCAGGGCAAGCACACCGGCGATGGTGGCACGGGCCAGGGTCAGAAAAACCGGGTCAAGTTCCAGCACGGCCACCTTGGTCGCAGGCAATGAAGCGCTGAAAATGACCACGCCGATAAACCCGTTTATCCAGCCGCTCAGGTTTTTTTCAGTGGTGGGGATTTGCAAGTTGGAAGTACGTTCCATCGAGTCTCACGCTCAAGGCCAATCGCGGGATTGCATACAGTCCATCCTATGGCTGATGATTAATGACAATCAAAAAATTGTCATGGATACAAAGCCCGATGTCCCGTTCCCGCTACAAGCTGCTGGTAGACGCGTTTGCCGACGATATCCGCTCAGGCCGTTTGCCGCCGGGCACGCGTTTGCCTACCCATCGCCAGCTCGCAGCCAGCGAAGGGCTGGCGCTGGTCACGGCCAGTCGCGTGTATGCCGAGCTAGAGGCCATGGGGCTGGTCAGTGGCGAAACCGGGCGTGGCACTTTTGTCCGGGAAACCTCGCTACCACCAGGCCACGGTATAGACCAGCCCGACGTGATCGCGGGGATGCTGGATCTCAATTACAACTATCCCTCCTTGCCGGGCCAGGCCGAACTGTTGCGTACTGCGCTGCGGCAGTTGGCGTTGTCTGGCGATCTGGAATCGTTGTTGCGCTACCAGCCCCATGGCGGGCGCCTGCATGAGCGCGCCTCGGTCGCGAGGCACCTGGCCAGGAGCGGGTTGAATGTGCCCGCCGAACAGGTGTTGATCGTCAACGGCGCACAACACGGGTTGAGCGTGGTGCTGATGGCACTGCTCCAGCCTGGTGACGTGATCGCGGTGGACGCCTTGACCTACCCGGGTTTCAAGGCACTGGCGCTGGCCCTGCACCTTGAATTGCTGCCCATCCCGAGCACGGAAAGCGGGCCGGATCTGGATGCCCTCGCCAGGCTGTGTCGCCGTCGCTCTGTGCGTGCTGTCTACAGCATGCCGACGTTGCACAATCCGTTGGGGTGGGTGATGAGCCTGGAGCAGCGCCAACACTTGGTCGCGATCGCCCGGGCACATGATCTGCATATCATCGAAGATGCGGCCTACGCTTTTCTGGTCGATAACCCGCCGACGTCTTTGGCTGACTTGGCGCCGGAAAGAACCGTTTACGTGTCTGGGTTTTCCAAAAGTGTCGCAGCGGGTTTACGCGTGGGCTTTATCGTCGCGCCCGCAGAAAAGGTCAGTGTCCTTGAGCGGATAATCCGAGTGACTGCCTGGAATGCTCCCGGTGTGATGACCGCTATCACCAGTGCCTGGCTCGACGATGGCACCGTGACCCGGCTGGAGTCGCAAAAGCGCAAAGACGCACAGGCAAGGCAGCTCATTGCTGATGAGCAGTTGGCGGGGTTGCACAGGATCCGCCATCCTTCGTCCTACTTTGTCTGGTTGCCTCTGTCAGAGGACGCCCGGGCGGACCAGGTTGTTGCGGCGTTGGCGCGTGAGCAGGTCTCGGTGTCGACCGCGCAGCCCTTTGCAACTTCGGCCCATGTGCCCCATGCGATAAGGCTGGCGCTGGGCTCGGTGGGCATGACGGCCCTGCGTGAGGGCCTGGCGAAAGTGAAGTGGGTGGTTCAGGCCCATGCCTAGGGGTGGCCGTACTCAGGCCATGGGCGGCAACCGGCGTTTGACCGGGCTTTTTTTGATGATCGACGTATTGGTTTCGGCGTAGGCATTGAGGCCATCAAGCAGGCTGTCCAATTGCTCGATTGAACGCACATGCAGACGGGCAATAAAACAGTCATCGCCCGTCACCTTGTCGCACTCGGTGAACTGGGGGATGTTCTGGATCTGACGCTCCACTTCCTGCAACTGCCCCGGTAGCGGTCGAATGCGGATGATGGCCTGGAGTTGATAGCCAAAGGCTTTGGGATCGACTTCCACGGTATAACCCTTGATCACTTCGCGCTCTTCGAGCTTGCGAATGCGCTCGGCGACGCTGGGTGACGACAGGCCGCTGAGGCTGGCCAGTGTTTTCAGGGAGCTGCGTGAGTCTTGCATCAGTGCGCTGATCAACAGCTGATCTATCTCGTCGCTCATCTTTGCTCCTTAGGCCAAATTGGCAGAATGCCTTAACACTAAAGGCAAAAATGACGAATTGCCTTTTCTGGATTATGGCGCTGCATGAATCGCGATTGCCATACTGTTTCCTACTTTGAGGGAGGCAAATATGGACAAAACCACGCAACGCGGTTCGCTGGAAATGGTCGCAGCCATGCTTATCTCCGGCACCATTGGCTGGCTTGTCCTGCTAAGCGGGCAAGCAGTGCTGGATGTGGTGTTCTGGCGCTGTGTGTTTGGCGCGGTGACGTTGCTGCTGATCTGTGCGCGGATGGGTTTTTTACGCCGCGGTCTGCTGAACCGCACTACCTTTGCGCTGGTTGTTTTGAGCGGCGTGGCCATCGTTGCCAACTGGGTGTTGTTGTTCGCGTCCTACTCCAGGGCCTCAATCGCCATTGGTACGGCGGTCTACAACGTTCAGCCATTTATCCTGCTCGGTCTGGCAGCGTTGTTCCTGGGTGAAAGAATAACCCTGCACAAACTGGCCTGGCTGGTGGTGTCGTTTGTGGGCATGTTGGCGATCGTCAGCGCCCACCACGGGCAAGGGGAGAGCGGCAGTGAGTACTTGCTGGGGATTGCCCTGGCGCTGAGTGCGGCCTTGATGTACGCCGTGGCCGTGCTGATCATCAAACGCCTGCGCGGGATCCCCCCGCACCTGATCGCGCTGATCCAGGTCAGCACCGGCGCACTGCTGCTGGCAACCCTGGCCAACGTCACTGAGCTGCCTGCTGGCGCACAGGCGTGGGGCGCCTTACTGACGCTTGGCGTAGTCCATACCGGCTTGATGTATGTACTGCTCTACGGAGCAATCCAGAAACTGCCCACGGCATTGATCGGAGCACTGAGCTTTATCTACCCCATTGCAGCGATATTTGTGGACTGGTTTGCCTTTGGCCATCGCCTGGAACCGCTGCAATGGGTGGGTGTGGCGGCGATTTTAATCGCGGCAGCCGGGATTCAGCTGGGGTGGCGGGTGGGAGGGCGGCGGGTAGTGAGTGGAGGATAATGGCTGTTTAAATGCACTTGGTCACGGTGAGCGTTCATGGCCAAGTGCATTGATGGGCCTGGCTTAAATCCCCGACCGACTCATCGGGCTGATCATGCGCACGCCCAGACTCAGTGCCTGGGTTACCAGCGCTCTCATATCGGCGGTGTTTTCGTTGTTGACGCACTGCGCCAGTTTTTCGCCCAGGGTCGGCGCAGTGTCGGTGCCTTCCGGGTAAGCGCGCAGGATCAGCAGCCCGCTGTTGGTCAGAACCACTTCGTAAAAGGCTACGCCCGACATGCCGTCGAAGTGGATGTAGCCAATGTCGGCCAGCCATTTGACCGTGGCCAGGAACAGGTTCTCTTCTTTTTCCAGCGCCTCGCGGTTGCTGTCCGCCAGGCCTTTGTAGTCGATAAAGCGCTCGGCAGTCAGGGTGATGGGCAAGGGGAAGTTACGGTACAGGTGGCCCAGGATCAAACCGGCATAGCAGTCGAACAATTCGATATTGTTGGACGGCAAGGTGTTGATCGAGTGAACGTTTTTTTCTGTGAGGTGACCGGCTAATCCTTTGAACATGCGAACCTCTGTCAGCTGTGTCTGTATGGCGTGACTGAATAAGCGTACCCATTGGTATAGCACAGTCATGCCCGGGGAACCTGACCTGTGGCAATTGTTACATGGTAAGACGTATCGCCTGGAAAACCCCTAAAAAATCAGATGCATAACTGGCTATTTAAAATCAGCCTGCTATTACTGTGGGGCGCGATAAACTGCGTACGGCCCGTTTGGGCAAGGCCATTTCATATCAGGAGGATAGATGTCAAAACCCGCATGGATGCGTAACACCCTGGTGGCTGCGGCCTTGTTGAGTGTGTTGGCAGCGCCTGTTGTCTCAGCGCAGGACCGCACCCTGCAACTGGCCATTGGTGATGAGCCGACCGAAGGCTTTGATCCGATGCTGGGCTGGAGCCACGGCAGTTATCTGCTGTTGCACAGCCCTTTGCTCAAGCAAAACGATGATTTGTCCTGGAGCGGTTTTCTCCTCAGCGATTATCAGGCCAGCGCGGATGGCAAGACCTGGACCCTCAAGCTCAAGCCCGACCTCAAGTTCTCCGACGGCTCGCCACTGACCGCCAAGGACGTGGCTTACACCTACAACAATGCGGCGGCCAGTGGTGGCAAGGTCGATATGGGCAACTTCCTCAAGGCCGAGGCGGTTGATCCGCTCACGGTGCGTATTGAGCTCAAGGCGCCGCAAAGCACGTTCGTCAATGTGCTCGGTTCGCTGGGGATTGTCTCGGCAGACCAATACGACGCCAAAACCTACGCGCAAAAGCCGATTGGCGCCGGGCCTTATCGGTTGGTCAGCTACCAGCCGGGTCAGCAGTTGATCGTTGAGGCCAACCCGTACTACGCAGGGCAGAAGAACGATTTCAACAAACTGGTGTTTGTGTTCCTGGATGAAGACAGCGCTTTCGCTGCCGCCCAAAGCAAGCAGCTGGGTATTGTGCGCATCGCCCCTGCGCTGGCCGTGACGCCTGCCGCGGGCATGAAACTGTGGGTTCGCCCCAGTGTGGAAAACCGTGGCATCGTGATGCCAACCCTCGCGTCCGGTAAAAAAGATGCCCAAGGCTACCCGATTGGCAATGATGTGACGGCTGATGTGGCCATCCGCAAAGCCATCAACTACGCCATCAATCGCCAACTGCTTGCCGATCAGATCCTCGAAGGCCACGCGATCCCGGCCTACACCGGCGTGCAGGGTTTACCGTGGGATAACCCGGATGCGCTGTTCAAGGATGGCGATACCGACAAAGCCCGGCAGATACTGGAAGACGCAGGCTGGATTGAAAACGCCCATGGCATCCGTGAAAAAAACGGCCTGCCGGCCAAAATCACCCTGTGGTACGCCAGTGGCGATGCCACTCGCCGGGATCTGGCCCAGGCCGTGCGCTCAATGCTCAAGCCCGTGGGCATCGACGTAGACCTGAAGTCCGGCAGTTGGGAAACCGTTGAGCGCAACATGCACGCCAACCCGACCCTGTTTGGCTGGGGCAGCCTCGACCCGATGGAGCTTTACCATCACTACAGCAGCAAGGCGGCAGGCGTGGAATACTACAACCCCGGTTATTACCAGAACCCGGTTGTCGATCAGCATCTGCAGCAAGCCCTCGATGCGCCGACCTGGCAGCAGGCGGTGCCGTTCTGGCAGCAAGTGGAGTGGGACGGCAAAACCGGCGTCGGCGTTAAAGGAGATGCCGCCTGGGCCTGGTTGCTCAATGTTCAGCACACTTACCTCACCGATGAGTGCATCGATCTGGGTAAGGGCGCCCCGGAAATCCACGGTTCCTGGTCGCTGCTCAACAGCGTTGATCACTGGAAGTGGACCTGCCGGTGATCCGCGGCCTATCGCTGTTTGTGCTGCGTTTGCTGGGCCTGCTGCTGGTAACGGCAGCGGGCACCTTTGCCTTGCTCAGTTTTTCTCCGGTAGACCCGATCCGGGCCTATATAGGTAACGATCTGTTGCATGTACCGCCCGAGCAATATCCATTGATTGCGGCGCGCTGGGGGCTCGATCTGCCGTTATGGGAGCGCTTTTTGCGCTGGTTCGGGCAAATGCTGCAAGGCGATTTCGGCTACTCAATGCTCTATAACGCGCCGGTCTCGCAGGTGATTGGAGAGCGTTTTGCCACCTCCTTTGCACTGCTGTTTTCGGCCTGGCTGTTTTCCGGCATCGTCGGCCTGGCCATGGGGCTGACGGCCGGGCGTTATTTGAACCGTTGGCCTGACCGCCTTATTTCGACGCTGTCCTATGTGCTGGCATCCATGCCGACGTTCTGGATTGGCCTGCTGTTGCTGTCACTGTTTGCCGTGACGCTCAACTGGGCGCCGATCTGCTGCGCCTGGACCCCCGGCAGCAATGCCGAAACCGCAACCTGGGGCGACAAGTTGCGACACTTGATCCTGCCCATGCTGGCCCTGGGTGTACTGGGCGTGGGCAATATCGCCCTGCATACCCGCTCGCGGGTGGCTGAAGTGATGAACAGCGAATTTATTCGTTTCGCCCATGCCCAGGGCGACAAAGGCTGGCCGCTGATCAACTTTCATATCCTGCGCCATGCCATCACCCCGGCCTTGTGCCTGCAATTTGCCTCGGTGGGGGAGTTGATCGGCGGTTCGTTGCTGGCTGAAAAAGTGTTCGCTTATCCAGGCCTGGGGCAGGCCACGATCGATGCCGGATTACGCGGCGATATTCCATTGTTGATGGGGATCGTGATGTTCTGTGCGGTGCTGGTATTCACCGGCAACAGCATTGCCAACGCGCTGTTACTGCGCCTTAACCGCGGGGCGGCGCGCCAGGTATGACCTACAACCCCAATCGCGCCTTGCTAAGGCTCTGCCTCTCGTTGCTGATGCTGCTGGGATTGATCGCCTACGGTATCTCAATCATCAATATTGATGTCTCCATGGATCTGCTGGCACGGCGCCTGCCACCGTCTGCCGAGTACTGGTTTGGCACTGACAGCCTGGGCCGTGATCTGTGGCTGCGGTGTTTTCAGGGGATGACCACCAGCCTGCAGATCGGCCTGACTGCAGCGTTCAGCAGCGGTTTTCTGGCGATGCTGGCGGCCAGTTTGTGTGCGCTGAACAAAACCCTGGATTACCTGATTCGCGGGCTGATCGACAGCATGCTGGCGTTGCCGCATTTGTTGCTGCTGGTATTGATTTGCTTCACCTTGGGCGGTGGCAAGCAGGGGGTCATCCTGGCCGTGGCGCTGACCCACTGGCCACGCCTGGCCCTGATCCTGCGCGGCGAGATCCTGCGTATCCGCGAGACCGATTTTGTGATGCTCTCCCATCGCCTGGGCAACAGCAGCTTCTATCGCTGGCGTCATCACTTGTTGCCGTTGCTGATGCCGCAGTGGATCGTCGGTACCCTGTTGATGTTCCCCCACGCAGTTCTGCATTCGGCGGCGTTGAGTTTCCTGGGCTTCGGCCTGGCGCCCCATGATCCGTCATTGGGCCTGTTGCTGGCCGATGCGCTAAGGTACTTGAGCAGTGGTGCCTGGTGGCTGGCGTTTTTTCCGGGTTTGATTCTGGTGGGCCTGGTACTGGTTTTTGACCAGTTTGCACGGGCATTGCAGCAGCTCTGGATAAGGATTACCTGATGCTGAAATTCGACCGGTTTGCGATCGACGTTGCGCACTATCATTGGTTGGGCCATAAAACCTGGCATCCGCTGCTGAGCAATATCTCCCTTGAAGTACGCCCCGGAGAATTGACGGCGCTGGTGGGCTCCAGCGGCGAAGGCAAAAGCCTGCTGCTGCAAAGTGCCTTGGGCTTGCTCCCGGAAAATATGCGCTGTCGCGGCGAAATAGTGCTCGACGGGCAGGTGCTGGGGGAGGCAGGCAAGGTCAATCAGCGGGGCAAAGCCCTGTGCTATGTACCCCAGGGTGTCAACGCCCTGAACCCGCTGATCAAGGTCGGGCCGCAATTGCAGCGTGCTGCGCACTTGAGCGGGGTCAGGCTGGGGCTTGGCGATGTGGCCGAGCAGCTCACGCACTACAACCTCAAGCCAGAACTGGTGGACGAATTCCCGCGCATGTTGTCAGGGGGCATGGCCAAGCGCGTTCTGGCCAGTTGCGCGGCCTTGACTCCTGCGCGTTATATCCTCGCTGACGAGATCACCTCATGGCTGGATGACGAACATGCCTGCCAACTGTTGACCCATCTCAAGGGCTTTTGCCTGCAAGGTCGGGGGATTTTGTGGGTGACCCATGATCTGGCCCTGGCGGCGCGCTTTGCCGACAGGATCGCTGTGTTGCATCAGGGCGAGCTGCACGAAACCCTGAGTGCCCTGGAACTGCGCGAAAACGGCGGCAGCCCCTGGTTGCAGTCGTTGTGGGCAGCCTTGCCGGAACAACAGTTTTTTGCCCGGCGGGTGCCGGAATATGCTTGAGGTCCAGCAATTAAGCATTGTCCAGGATGGCCGGCAGCTCTGGGACTGTGTGTCGTTTCAGGTGCGGCCGGGGGAGCGTCAGGGCATCTCGGCGCCCAGCGGTTATGGCAAAACCACCCTGGGCCGGGTGCTGGCGCAATGGCAGTCAGCAACCTCGGGCAGCATCACCGTGGATGGCAAAGCGCTTGCGAAAAAGGGCTATTGCCCGGTGCAGCTGGTGCCGCAGCATCCTGAACAGACCTTCAACCCTTATCGCACAACGGGCGAGAGCCTGCGTGATGCCTGGTCGCCAGATGCCGCCTGGCTGGCACGCCTGGCGGTGAACCCCGGGTGGTTGGCCCGTCGCCCGGACGAATTGTCTGGCGGAGAACTGGCGCGTATCGCTTTGCTCAGGGCGCTGGATCCGCGCACCCGCTACCTGATTGCCGATGAAGTGACGGCGCAACTGGATGCGCATGTACAGGCGCAGGTGTGGCAAGTCTTGCTCGAAGAGACCAGGCGTCGGGAGCTGGGGATGATTGTGTTCAGTCACAACAAGGCGTTGTTGCAGAAGGTATGTTCGAGTATCTGGCTGCCCTAGCCTCGCACGGCTCGTCAACTGCTACGGAGCGGACCATGCAGTTCGCAGTATTCAACCCATTCCATGCCGGCCATTTGCGCCACTTCGCGATGCACTTCAAGGCGCTGGGCCTCGAATTCTTGCGGGCTTGCGCTGGTCAATTGCAGGGTCAGCTCCCAGGCGAAAAAACCCAGACGCTCAGCCTCGGCCTCAAAGGCTTCGTTCAAGCGTTCCTGGCGATATTCCTTTATCGATTGGCCGATAGCGCGGGCGGCCAATGGGTTCAATGTCTCAAGCGCCACGACCAGTTCAGGGTGGTCACTGAGAAAGCGATCAAGTGCTTTTTGATGCCGGGTGCCGGGTTCGGTCACAACTGATTTCCTCGTAAACAGGCAGGGTGTGTTTGCCAGTGATGATGAACACCACATCAATACCGAGCAGAGTAATGGCCGCCAGATAGTCGGCGCGGGGCAAGGTGATATCGCGCTCATAGTAGCTTTGTGCATGGCGCCCTATACCCCCCGCATCCGCCAGTTGTGCCTGTGTCAGTTTCAGGCGCAAACGCTCATGTTTGAGTCGCTCACCGTATGTGTTCATAAACATCGCCTATGTCAGGCATAAAGGGTTTGAAAAAATAGTAGGCCAAATGAAGAAATTGGGAAAGATGGGCGGTGAATAACGACCCGTTTTTGTAAGCACAAGCAGGAGGGCAAAAGGCACTCCTGCCTGGCTGCGTCGCTTACAACGTCGGTTTTTTCTCTGTTTCCGGCAGGAACCAGTTCAACAGCAGGGCACAGATACCGCCTGTAGCCACACCTGACTCCAGTACGTTACGCAGAGCTGCAGGCATATGCGCCAGGAACTCAGGCACTTGCGATACGCCCAGGCCCAGCGCCAGGGACACGGCAATGATCAGCAGGGCGCGGCGGTCCAGGGTAATGCTGGCCAGAATATTGATGCCCGAAGCGGCAACGGCGCCGAACATCACCATGGCCGCACCGCCCAGTACCGGCTCAGGCACTGCCTGAATCGCACCGGCAACGCTGGGGAACAGGCCCAGCAGGATCAGCATGCTGGCAATCCACACACCGATATGGCGGCTGGCGATACCGGTGAGCTGGATGACACCGTTGTTCTGGGCAAATACCGAACTCGGGAAGGTGTTGAAGATACCCGCCAGAAACGAGTTGGCGCCGTTGACCAGCACGCCGCCCTTGATGCGCTGCATCCACACCGGGCCTTCGACCGGCTGGCGCGACACCTTGCTGGTGGCTGTGACGTCACCGATGGCTTCCAGCGACGTGACCAGGTAGATCACCAGCATGGGAATAAACAGCGCCCAGGAAAACCCCAGGCCGAAATGCAAGGGCATTGGCACCTGGAACAGCTCGGCCTGGTGCATGCCGGTGAAGTCCAGGCGGCCCAGGTAGCCTGCCAGGGCGTAGCCCACGGCCAGGGCGATAACAATGGCGCAACTGCGCATCCACACCAGCGGGATGCGGTTAAGGATCACGATAATGGCCAGCACCACACCCGAGAGCATCAGGTTTTCGCCGTTGGCGAAGGTACCGTTGCCCATGGCCGTGAAGCCGCCGCCCATGCTGATCAGGCCGACCTTGATCAGGGTCAGGCCGATCATCAGCACCACGATGCCGGTGACCAGCGGGGTGATCATGCGTTTTACAAAAGGCAGGATGCGCGAGATACCCATTTCGACAAACGAGCCGGCAATCACCACGCCAAAGATCGCCGCCATCACGCCTTCAACCGGCGTGCCTTGCTTGACCATCAGTGCGCCGCCGGCAATCAGCGGGCCGACAAAGTTGAAACTGGTGCCCTGGACGATCAGCAGCCCGGCGCCAAAGGGGCCAAAGCGTTTGCACTGAACAAAGGTAGCGATACCGGAGATCACCAGCGACATGGAGACAATCAGGTTGGTATCACGGCTGGACACACCCAGGGCCTGGCAGATCAGCAGGCCGGGGGTGACGATCGGCACAATAATGGCCAGCAGGTGCTGCAGGGCGGCCAGAAAGGCGATCCACGGCTTGGGACGGTCTTCAAGACCTAAGACCAGCTCGCTGGTTTGGGACTCGGTTTCGAGCGGGGTTTTAAGAGAGGTCATGGCGAGCGCCCTGGAAAAAAGAGCGCGATTCTACTGGTGTTGAGCCATTACGCCCAGTGCTGGATTGCGCAGGGCCTGACTTGCTGTGGGAGCGGGCTTGCTCGCGATAGCAGCCACTCGGTCTATCAGATAAACCGCGTCGCCTGCATCGCGAGCAAGCCCGCTCTCACAGTAAGGGGGGGATTACAGGTGCAACGCATGCCCCAGCGCGCGCAACGCGGCTTCCTGGACGGCTTCGCCCAGGGTCGGGTGCGCGTGGATGGTGCCGGCGATGTCTTCCAGGCAGGCGCCCATTTCCAATGACTGGGCAAAGGCCGTCGACAACTCCGAAACACCGACCCCCACGGCTTGCCAACCGACAATCAGGTGATTGTCCCGGCGCGCCACAACCCGCACAAAGCCGGTTTTGGCTTCCAGGGTCATGGCCCGGCCATTGGCAGAGAACGGAAAGCTGGCGCTGATGCAGTCCAGACCGGCCTCTTGCGCCTCAACCGGGGTTTTGCCCACCACGACGATTTCGGGATCGGTAAAACACACCGCGGCAATCGCAGCAGGGCTGAACTCGCGCTGTTTGCCGGCAATGATTTCAGCAACCATCTCACCCTGGGCCATGGCCCGGTGGGCCAGCATCGGCTCGCCGGTCAGGTCACCAATCGCCCAGACATTGCGCATGCTGGTGTGGCAACGGTTGTCGACGCGAATCGCCGGGCCGTTCATGGTCAGCGCCAGCGCTTCAAGGTTGAAGCCTTGTGTACGCGGCCGACGACCCACCGCCACCAGCACCTGATCGGTTTCCAGGGTCTGGCTCTGGCCCATGCGGTCACGCATCGACAGGGTTTTGCTGCTGGCCTGGAAACCTTCGACGCTGTGCTCCAGATACAGGGTAATCCCCAGTGCCTTGAGGGATTCTGCCACGGGCAAGGTCAGGTCCTTGTCGTAAGTTGGCAGGATACGGTCACGGGCTTCAACCACCGTGACTTCGGCCCCCAGCTTGCGGTAGGCGATCCCCAGTTCCAGGCCGATATAGCCAGCGCCAACCACGGTCAGGCGTCGGGGAATGGTGGTGGGCTGCAGGGCTTCGGTGGACGAAATGATCGCCCCGCCAATGGGCAGGATCGGCAGGTCGACCGTTTGCGAGCCGGTGGCCAGCAACAGATGTTCGCATTCGATGCGCTGGCCGCCGACTTCAACCGCCTTGCCGTCGAGGATTTTGGCCCAGCCGTGAATGACCTTGACGTTGTTCTTTTTCAGCAGAGCGCCGACGCCGCTGGTCAGGCGATCAACAATGGTGTTTTTCCATTGCACGCTCTGGCCGATGTCCAGGGTCGGGGCCTGGGTCTTGATCCCCAGCGGTGAAGTACCGGTGCTGTAGCGCTGGGTGGCATGGAACTGTTCGGCAACGTGGATCAGGGCCTTGGACGGGATGCAGCCGACGTTCAGGCAGGTACCGCCCAGCGACTGGCCTTCGATCAGGACCGTCGGAATGCCCAGCTGGCCGGCGCGGATCGCTGCCACATAGCCGCCGGGGCCGCCGCCGATAATCAGCAGCGTGGTGTGTTGGGTTGGCTGCATGTTCACTCCACAAACAGGGTGGCAGGTTGTTCGAGCAAGCCACGCATGGCCTGGATAAATTGCGCCGCGTCCATGCCGTCGACCACACGATGGTCGAAGGAGCTGGAGAGGTTCATCATTTTGCGCACCACGATCTGGCCTTTGACCACCACCGGGCGCTCGACGATGCGGTTGACGCCAATGATCGCCACTTCGGGCAGGTTGACCACCGGTGTGCTGACAATTCCGCCCAAGGCTCCCAGGCTGGTCAGGGTGATGGTCGAGCCGGTGAGTTCCTCGCGGGTAGCCTTGCCGGTGCGTACGGCGTTGGCCAGGCGGGCGATTTCATCGGCGGCGCCCCACAGGTTGAGGGTCTCGGCATGGCGCACCACAGGCACCATCAAACCACCGTCGCTTTGCGCGGCGACGCCGATATGGGCGGCGCCAAAGCGGGTGATGATTTGCGCTTCGTCGTCGTAGCGCACGTTGATCTGCGGGAAGTCCCGCAAGGCCACGACCATGGCCCGCAGTAGAAACGGCAACAGGGTCAGTTTGCCGCGGCTGTCCCCCCATTTTTGGTTGAGCTGGGCACGCAGTTCTTCCAGGGCGGTGACGTCCACTTCCTCGACATAGCTGAAGTGTGCGGCACGGCGCTTGGCGTCCTGCATGCGTTGGGCGATCTTGCGGCGCAGGCCGATCACCGGGATCTGTTGCTCGTCGTTGCGCAGGGCATAACCGCTGGCCGGTGCCACGCTGGTTTCGGTGTCGCGAGCCAGGTACGCATCCAGGTCGTCATGCAGGACACGGCCCGCCGGGCCGCTGCCAACCACAAAGCGCAACTCGATACCGCTATCCCAGGCGCGCTTGCGCACGGCCGGGGAGGCCAGCGGGCGCTCGTTGGCTTCACGGGCCACAGGCGCCGATCGTTGTGCCGGTGCCGCCTTGATCGGTGGGGCGGCCACCACGGCTACTTCTACGCGAGCTTGAGGGGCGGCTTTTACTGCGGCGACCACAGGTTCCGCTGCAGGGCCAGCTTGCGCACTTTCACGCAGGTTGCCGGCGCCTTCGACTTCGATGCGGATCAGTTCGCTGCCCACGGCCATGACTTCGCCAGGCTGGCCACCCAGGGCCAGGACCCTGCCGGCCACGGGGGAGGGGATGTCTACCGTGGCCTTGTCGGTCATCACATCGGCGACCACCTGGTCTTCGCTGACCATGTCACCGACTTTGACAAACCATTCCACCAGTTCTACTTGCGCAATGCCTTCGCCAATGTCCGGCATCTTGATAACGTGCGTACCCATTCAGACCTCCATAACCCGTTGTAGTGCAGCACCCACTCGCGCCGGGCCGGGGAAATAGGCCCACTCCTGGGCATGGGGATAGGGGGTATCCCAGCCGGTTACGCGCTCGATCGGCGCTTCCAGGTAGTGGAAGCAGTGCTCTTGAACCAGTGCGATCAGCTCGGCGCCAAACCCGCAGGTACGGGTGGCTTCGTGAACAACAACGCAACGGCGGGTCTTTTTTACAGAGGTGACAATGGCGTCCAGGTCCAGCGGCCAGAGGCTGCGCAAGTCGATTACTTCAGCGTCGATGCCGGTTTCTTCGGCGGCGGCCTGGGCCACATAAACGGTGGTGCCGTAGGTCAGGATGGTGACTTCAGTACCGGGCCGCACAATGGCGGCGCAGTCCAGCGGGACGGTGTAGTAACCGTCGGGCACGGCGCTGGCCGGGTGCTTCATCCAGGGGGTTACCGGACGGTCGTGGTGGCCGTCGAACGGGCCGTTGTACAGGCGTTTTGGCTCGAGGAAGATCACCGGGTCATCGTTCTCGATGGCGGCAATCAGCAGGCCCTTGGCGTCGTAGGGGTTGGATGGCATCACGGTACGCAGGCCGCAGACCTGGGTAAACATGGCCTCGGGGCTCTGGCTGTGGGTCTGGCCACCGTAAATCCCGCCGCCGCAGGGCATGCGGATGGTCATTGGCGCGATAAACTCGCCGGCAGAGCGGTAACGCAGGCGCGCCGCTTCAGAAACAATCTGGTCGGACGCCGGGTAGAAATAGTCGGCAAACTGGATTTCGGCCACCGGGCGCAGGCCATAGGCGCCCATGCCCACGGCGGTACCGACGATGCCACTTTCCGAGATCGGTGCGTCGAACACCCGCGAACTGCCGTACTTGGCCTGCAGGCCTTCGGTGCAGCGGAACACACCGCCGAAGTAGCCCACGTCCTGGCCAAACACCACCACGTTATCGTCGCGCTCGAGCATCACATCCATGGCCGAGCGCAGGGCCTGGATCATCGTCATGGTGCTGGTACTCACGGCGTTCTCCATCTGAATTTTATTATTGTCGTTCATCTGGTTATAACCCCAATTCCTGGCGTTGCCGGCGCAAATGCTCGGGCATTTCCTTGTACACGTCTTCGAACATGCTCGCGGCACTGGGTATCTGCCCGCCTGCCAGGGTGCCGAAACGCTCGGATTCCTTTTGCGCGCCAATGATTTCCGCTTCCAGCTCGGCACTGACGGCTGCGTGCTCTTCTTCCGACCAGTTGCCGGTGGCAATCAGGTGCTGCTTGAGACGAAGAATCGGATCGCCCAGCGGGAAGTGGCTCCAGTCATCGGCCGGACGATACTTGGACGGGTCGTCGGAGGTGGAGTGCGGGCCAGCACGATAAGTGACCCATTCGATCAGGGTCGGCCCCAGGTTGCGGCGCGCGCGCTCTGCGGCCCAGGCCGAGGCGGCGTAAACGGCGATAAAGTCGTTGCCGTCGACCCGCAGCGAAGCAATGCCGCAGCCCACGCCGCGTCCGGCAAAGGTGGTGGACTCGCCACCGGCAATGGCCTGGAAGGTCGAAATGGCCCATTGGTTGTTGACCACGTTGAGGATCACCGGGGCGCGGTAAACGTGGGCAAAGGTGAGGGCAGTGTGGAAGTCCGATTCGGCGGTGGCGCCGTCACCGATCCAGGCCGAGGCGATTTTGGTGTCGCCCTTGATGGCCGAGGCCATGCCCCAACCAACCGCCTGTACGAATTGGGTGGCGAGGTTGCCGGAAATACTGAAAAAGCCGTAGTCGCGCACCGAGTACATGATCGGCAATTGCCGACCCTTAAGCGGGTCGCGTTCGTTGGACAGCAATTGGCAGATCAGGTCGACCAGCGGCACATCACGAGCCATCAGGATGCTTTGCTGGCGGTAGGTGGGGAAGCACATGTCGTCGATGTTCAAGGCCAGGGCCTGGGCGCTGCCGATGGCTTCTTCGCCCAGGCTTTGCATATAGAACGACATTTTTTTCTGGCGCTGGGCGACCACCATGCGCGTGTCGAAAATGCGCGTCTTGAGCATGGCGCGCATGCCTTCGCGCAACACTTCGCTCGATACGCCTTCGGCCCACGGGCCAAGGGCCTGGCCCTTGTCGTCGAGTACACGGATCAGGCCTTTGGCCAAGTCTGCGGTGTCGGCAGGTTCCACATCGATCGGGGGTTTGCGCACCAGACCGGCATCGGTCAGGCGCAGGTAGCTGAAGTCGGTCTTGCAGCCTGGGCGGCCGGACGGTTCGGGAACGTGCAGGCGCAGCGGTGCATATTCATTCATGGCTTTCTCTACGCTCGATCTTGTCGTGTTTATAGGCGCGGGAGCTAGGTAGTACTGTCGAAGATCTGTCTGATAAAAACCAAGATCTTGTCCTACAACAATCATATTCCTGACGCCGAAGAATATTTCTCTGTAGTTCATTGTGCTTTGCAGCGTTTAAGGATAAGAATTCTGCATAAACATAAAAAACAGGTGCTTTTGTCTCATGCGCAAGCTAGATCGAACTGATATCGGGATTCTCAATAGCCTTCAGCAGAATGCGCGCATCACCAATGCGGACCTTGCGCGATCGGTCAACCTGTCGCCGACGCCCTGTTTCAACCGGGTCAAGGCCATGGAAGAGCGCGGCCTGATCCGCGAGCAGGTGACCCTGCTTGACGCCGATATGCTGGGGCTGCATGTCAATGTGTTTATCCATGTGAGCCTGGAAAAACAGGTCGAGGAAGCCCTGCAGCATTTTGAAGCGGCGATATCCGATCGCCATGAAGTCATGGAGTGCTACTTGATGGCCGGCGACCCGGATTACCTGATCCGGGTGCTGGTGCCCAGCATTCAGGCGCTGGAGCGTTTCATGATGGACTTTTTGACCAAGGTGCCCGGCGTGGCCAATATCCGCTCCAGCTTCGCCCTCAAACAGGTGCGCTACAAAACTGCGCTGCCATTGCCTCCTGGCGGGCTGACGCTGGAGGAGTGAATTACACCCGCAAGCGCCAGCGCTCGTTGAAGCGCAGGTCGACCAACGCCAGTGGCTCTACGTCAATCAGGTTGAAGGAGGCAGTGCTCGCTGCCAGGGCGTGCAATATGGCAGCGCGGATCACAAAAGGATGAGTCACCACGGCAAAATGACCCTCTTCGCGAAACTCGTCGAGCCAGGCGCTGACCCGCAGGCACAGGGCCTGTATCGACTCACCGCCATGGGGCGCGGCATCGGGGTTGCTGATCCAGTTGGCTAGCGCTTGGGGCATGCTTTGTTGCAGGTCTGACAGTCGCTGGCCCTGCCAGTCGCCGATATCGTAGTCGCCCAGGGCGGGCACGATTTCAATCTCACCACCCAGTGCCAGGGCGGTTTGCAATGTGCGGGTTTCGGGCGCACAGAGTATGCGTACCGGCTTCTTCAGCCTGGCACTCAATTCGGCGGCCAACAGCAGGCCTTTCGGGTCAGCCGCCTCATCCACTGCAAAGCGGCCCAGACGCTGGGCTTCTGTGCGGGCATGACAAATAAAGCTGAGGCGGGTGGGCATACCGGAATCCTTGCGGGGGAGACGTTGTGTTTGTGTTGTCTGCGCTCGCCCTTCAAATCAGTTTAGGCGAGTATTATGACCGTGTATTTCACTCTCAAGGTACTGTGCAATGGCTGCTGCTTTTTTGAAGAAAGTTCTCAATACTGCTGCGTTACTGACACTGATGACCGGGGCCGGCGCTGCGTTTGCCCATGCCCATCTGGAGCAGGCGACCCCCGCCGCCGACAGCACGGTGAGCAGCGTCAACGAACTGCGCCTGGTGTTCAGTGAAGGCGTGGAGCAGGCGTTTACCCAGGTTGTGATCAGCCATGACCAGGCGCCGGTGCCGGTGAGCAGCATCAAGACCGAACCCGGCAACAAGAAAACCCTGATTGTGACACCGGCACAGCCGTTGCCGGCGGGTAGCTATAACGTCAAATGGAACGCCGTGTCTGTCGATACCCACAAAAGTGCCGGCGATTACAGCTTTACGGTGAGCAACTGAGTTGATGCTCAGTGCAATGGTGATCTGCCGGTTTGTGCATTTCAGTGTGGTGTTGCTGATCTTCGGAGCCTGTGCATTCAGGCCTCTGTTGCGCGGGGCATGGCCATCCTTCGACATTGATGGCCAATTGCTTAAGGTCAATCGGGTGCTGGCCTGGGTGGCGCTGGCCAGCGGCCTTGCCTGGTTACTGTTGACCACCCACTCGATGGCAGGAAGCTGGCCTGAAACCCTGGCCCCGGCGACGTTGTGGCTGGTGTTGGGCAGTACCTTTTTCGGCCAGGTGTGGGCTTTTCATCTGCTGTTTTGCGTGCTGTTGTTGCTCGCCTTGTATGCCCGTAGCGGATTTAACCTTATCTGGTTGCTGGGTTTTCTGTTGTTGGGCACGTTGGCTCCGGTGGGTCACGGCGCGATGCTGGATGGCTGGCGTGGGCAATTG
The DNA here is from genome assembly GCF_009600035.1 of Pseudomonas sp. FSL R10-2964. NCBI lineage: Bacteria > Pseudomonadati > Pseudomonadota > Gammaproteobacteria > Pseudomonadales > Pseudomonadaceae > Pseudomonas > Pseudomonas sp. FSL R10-2964. The sequence goes on from NZ_WIWH01000006.1 coordinate 28,587, forward strand.
CTGATGCTTAACCAGTGGGTGCATCTGGCGTGTGTGGGGGCCTGGATCGGTGGTCTGTTGGGGTTGCAGCTTATCCTTGTGCGGCCTGTCGGTCAGGACGTGGGCGCTGTGTTGCAGCGCTTCAGCAATCTGGGGTTTATGTTGGTCGCCGGGATTATTCTTACCGGGCTGATCAATACCCGCGTGCTGACCGGTGCGCTCTGGCCTTCACCTTTGTTTGAAGGCTTCGCCCTGATTCTGTTGATCAAGGTGACCCTGGTGGGGGTGATGTTGCTGCTGGCGCTGTTCAATCTGCTGATGAGTCGTGCGGGCCGCTTCACCCTGCTGCGCAGAAGCGTTGCATTGGAATGGCTGTTTGGCTTGGCGGCAGTCGCCGCCGTGTCATTGCTGGGCACCTTGCCGCCGCTGGTGGTGTAGCGGCTGACGAGGTGCGAGGCTGCATTAAGGGCCACAGGAGTTTAAAAGTGCGGGCCCGCTACGCAGCCCTTCGCAGCTTCGTGCCTCGTAGCGGCTACAAGGCTAGACCAACAAAAACACACCCAGCAACCCGCCGAACACCAACCATTTTTCTACGTAGTAACGCGTGCGATTGCGCTTTTTCAGCTCTTTGCCGCGCAGGCGAATCTTGTATAACCGGGTAAATGCGCGGTTCAGGGCGCCGGTTTTGTCACTGGCATCGTTAGGCGAACTGGCGGATGCCATCACTGTGCGGCTGAACCACTGATTGAAGGCACTGGCCCAGCGATACTGCATCGGACGCTCGACATCGCAGAACAGGATGATGCGATTTTTATCGGTAGTGTTTTCGGCGTAATGGATAAAGGTTTCGTCAAACATCACCGCCTCGCCGTCACGCCAGGCGTAGTTCTGGCCGTCAACGTTGATATAGCAGCCTGGATCATTCGGGGTGTCCAGGCCCAGGTGAAAACGCAGCGATCCGGCGTAGGGGTCGCGGTGACGCACCAGTTTGGAGCCAGGGGGCAATTCGGCAAACATGGCGGCCTTGACCGTACCGATGCTGTTGAGCAGCTCAATGGTGCGCGGGCACAGTTCGACCGCCGAAGGGTGGTTGTCGCCATACCACTTCAGGTAAAAGCGCTTCCAGCCACTTTTGAAAAACGAGTTGAAGCCGACATCGTTGGGTTGCTCGGAACGCTTGATCTCGCCCGCCTGCATCAGGTTTCGCGCTTCTTCACGGATTTCCTGCCAGTGATCCTGCAAGGGTTGCAGTTCCGGGAAATCGGCAGGTTTGAGGTAGGGCTGGCCGGGCACTTTGGAAAACAGATACAAAAAGCAGTTGATCGGAGCCAGGAAGGAGGAGTGATCGGTCAGTTGACGCCCGAGCTTATGGCGAACCTTGCCCCGCAGGTGGACATAGGCGATGGACAAGACGTAGACAGCAATAATGATGAGTTTCAAGAGTATCTTCACAATTCAGGAGAAACGCAGCCCTGCAAACACGCACAAATGGCCCGACCTCTAGAAGAGTTATCGGGCGCTGGAGTTGCATTCCGTGAGCCTGGTTAGGGTTAAAACAGTATTTTGAATATTTTCTAACGTTTCATCATGTTTTTGCAGATGTTTTTTACAGTCTTTAGTCCTGTTGTGGGCAGGCCTATAGTCGTATTTGCATGTAGGGGAATTCTTTTTCGATCAATGAAAACCATTTTCGCCCAATAAACGATCAATTTCGCCAGCGCCCGGCGCTGTGGCAGGCCCCCGACGGGTCACGGCGATTGCCGCTGCTGCATTGGCCCGTTGCGCCGCTTGCGGTGCGGGATGCCCGGCCGCCAATACGGCAATCAGCACGCCTGTATGAGCATCCCCGGCACCATTGCTGTCGATGCACTGCACCTTGAACCCGGCGATGTGTTGCTGACCGTGGCGGTCACTGATCCAGCAGCCTTGCGGGCCGTCGCGCACAACCGCAAGGCAGTGTGTGGGCAGGCGTGCGCTCAGGGCAGGCAGGGCGTCGGTCAGTGTGGGGGCATGGGTAAAACTCAGCGCTTCGGCAGTGTTGCCGGTCCACAGGTTCAGGCGCGGGAGCAGGGCGTCGAGCAGTTGCGGGTCAATATCGGTCAGTAACGGGCCGGGATCGAAGGTCACCTGGACACTCTGCGCCAGGCCCTGTATCCACTGCAAAAGCGGCCTCGCCTTGCCGACATGGAGCAGGCTGTAACCGCTGACATAGAGATGGTCGTCGGGCTGCACGCTGACGTGCGCGAGGTCGTGGGCAGACAACCCGCCTTCGGCACCAATGCAGGAAATAAAAGTACGCTCGGCGCTGGCTTCGGTGAGTGCGACGCACAGCCCGGTGTCTTTATGCGGGTCTACTGGCAGGGTCATGTGTATGCCCTCGGCGTGCATGGCCTGGCGAGCCATGTCACCGAACTGTCCCTGACCATGACGCCCCAGGTACACACTCTGCAGGCCGTTGCGCTGGGCAGCGGCCATTACGTTGAACCCGCCACCGGCGTGAAAGCTGGCGCTGTGGGCCAGCGCGTCGCCGCCGGAGGCGGGCAGTGTGTCCAGGCTCATGGCCAGATCGATGATCACCTGGCCTGTGTGCAGCAATCTAGGCATGGGCGCTGTCCTGTGCTGGCAGGCGGCGGTCTCTGGCGCCGCCCAGCAGCGCATACAGGCCGCCAGCCACGATGAAAGTCACGACCCAGCCGAGGCCGTTGTGGCCCAGCCAGGAATCGGCGAGCGGGCCGGTAAACCAGTCGGCATCGTTGCTGCCAACCCGGGTAAAGCATAACCCCAGCAGCAGGGCCACGGCCCAGGCACTCAAGGCCCGCCATTCGATGCCGCCGCTGTACCAGTAGGCGCTGCTGGGGCTGACGTTGAGCAAGTCGTTGGCGCTGTAGCAGTGACGGTGCAGCAGGTCGACGACAAAAATCGCTACCCAGGCGGTAATCGGGATGGCAGTGAGTGAAATAAAAGTGATGAAAGGGCCGTAAAAGCTGTCGGCAAATAGCATGAAGTAAATCGAACCACAGAAAATCGCCACGATATCCACGACGACGGCCTGCACCCGCTTGATCCTTACACCCAGGGTCAGGGTAGTGAGACCGGCCGAATAGACGGACAGATGATTGGACAGCAACAGGCCGCCAAAGGCGCTGACCAGGTAGGGAACCGCCATCCAGGAGGGCAGCAGGCTGCGGATTGCTGCAATGGGGTCGGTTGCGGATGCCAGCGCGTGGTTGCCGACCGTCAGCAACCCCCCCAGAGTAATCAGCAGAACCAGTGGAATCCCTGCGCCCCAGGCTGCGCTGGCCACCAGTTGCGCGGCGCTGACGCTGGATTTTTGGTAGCGCGACATGTCAGCCCCGGCGTTGGCCCAACCGATACCGGTGCCCGCGGCCATGATGCCAATCCCGATAATCACGGCGCTGACGGGTGCCGGGCTGGCGCTGAAGACGCCTGGCCAGTCGATGGTGGCGCACAGAAAACCGCCGACCAGCAGGTTGAGCGCGCCGAACACATAAGTTGCCCACTTCTGGATCAGCAGCAGCGTGGCGTGGCCCAGGCCGGAAACCGCAAGGGTCAGCAGGGTGAAGAGGGCGATAAACACCAGGGTGAGCACCGGTGCGCTTTTGGCTTCGGTGGGGGTATTGAACAGGATTGAAGACAAGGCCAGCAGCACAAATGCCGCGGTGGTGGTGTTTACGGTTTCCCAGCCGACACGGGAAATCAGTGAAACCAGCGTAGGACCTATGTTGCCCCGTACGCCGAATATGGCTCGCGATAGGGTCAGGCTTGGTGCTCGGCCCCGTCGACCGGCGATGGAGATGACGCCGACCAGGGCGAACGAGCCGCCAGCCCCGATCAAGGCGACGATGACCACCTGCCAGATGGCCAGTTGATGGAAGGCCACCAGCGTGGCGCCCAGTGGCAGGCCGAGGATGCTGATATTGGCAGCAAACCATACCCAGAACAGCTGCCCGGGGTTGCCGTTGCACTCGTTTTCGGGAACCGGCTCGATGCCGCGTGTTTCCAGTTGCCCGGCACTGTGCCCGGGGTCAGGGGAAGTCATGGCGTATGGCTCCTGATGCGCTTGTTATCGTTGTCGCAGGCTGTGTGTGGCGCTGACTTTGTGCCAGGCCCGTCGTGTTGCTGTCCATGGCAGGTTTTTACGCAAGGCGCAGGGCTAACAGATCGCGTGCCAGAGGCTGCAGATGCAGGTCGTTGACCCTTGTGATCTGTTCGATCAGTGTCGCGGGCCACTGTTGCATTCCTCCACAGGCACCAAGCATGGCACCGAGGATGGCGGCAATGGTGTCGGTGTCGCCACCGATGCTGGCGGCCATGCACAGGGCATCGAAACGGTTCAGCCCTGCGCTGGCCACGCGTTGGGCAAGGGCAAAGGCGACTACTACGGACTCCTGGGAAGCGACCGAAGTGCCAATCACGTCATAGAGCAGGTCGCCAAAATTGTCGGGGTTGCACTCGCAGCTGGCCTGTCTGGCCCAGCGAATACGCGGGCCGATGCGGCCCCCGGCAACCCAGTGACCCTGGTGTTCGGCGATAAAGGCCATTTCAGTGCCAGCATTGAGGGCGTGCTCAAGTTTTTTACCGTTTATGCCGCTGGAGATGACGGCGGCCACTGCGGCTGCGCTGGCAATCCCCAGGCTGGTGTTATGCGTCACCTGGCACGCCTGAACCACACAATGGATGAAGCGTTCCGGCTGGTTGATATCGCTGGCGATACCTACCGGAGCAATGCGCATGGCCGCGCCGTTGGTGGTGCCGTAGCGGCCCGATTCGGTGGGGCTGTGGCCAGCGAGGATCATCTCGATTGCGCGCTTGGTTGATGGCCCCAGAAGGTCCTGGGAACCCTTGGCCCGCATGCCGGACTCCCAACTGATCAGGCGCCGGGCAAGCTGGTGGGGGTCAATATTGCCTTTGCCTTCAACGAGCAGTTGGCCGACCAGTATTGCCTGCTCGGTATCGTCGGTGATTGAGCCCGCGGGCATATTTGGCGCAATGGGTTGATCGGCCGGGGCATTCTCAAGGGTTGTAATGCGCCCGAAGCGGGCCTGGATCTGTCCGCGACTGAACGATTGGGTCGGCATGCCCAGCGCATCACCCAGGGCCAGGCCGTACAGTGCGCCAAGGGCGAGATCCGCCTGCGTCATGTTGGCGTGCCAAATGAGTGGTACATGCGAAAGTGCACAGGATCCAGCCAGCTCTCGACCATTTCCATAAAGCGTCCTTGGCGGTCGTAGGTGGTGCGCAGGGCTTTGAGAAAAACCGTGCCGGCGGGGCGGCCGAGCAATAGTGCGTCTTCTTCATCGAGCGGCTCGGCGCCAATCCATTGGTCGCCACGATCACCGACAAAGCCATAGGCCGCCAGCGTAATGGTGAGCGAGTCGTCAATCAGCCCTATACGTGGCAGACCTTCCAGGCCACCTGTTGCGGGCACGAACGAGCGTTCCAGAGAAATCGCAGTGCCATCATCGCGGCGACGGCGGCGCTCAAGGATCACGAACTGGCTCAAGCCGAAACGATGCAGGAGGTCCGCACGCTCTATGGCCTCGAGTCGCAGCAGCTCGGTGTGGATACGGGCGCCGGTGTTGGCCAGGGCCTGTGTCCAGCCGTTGTTTTGGTCGAGCGTAATACCGTCGTAGGTGACGATGGCGCCGCCCTCGGTGCGTTTGGCAATGTATTTTCGCTTTTCCAGTTCGGCCAGTGCTGCTCGCAACGTACTGTGGCTGACACGCAGTTCTTGAGCCAATTGGTCTGCTTCCGGCAGCAGGTGACCGTCTGCCAGAAGCCCGCTTTCGATACGGTGGACGAGTTCGTCTACCACCCGTTGTTTTTTATTGAATCGAACCTGTTTGATCATGCCGAAAGTAATAGCTCAGCATTGTCGGTTCGGCAACATTCGCCCTCGGAATCCAGTCGGACAATGATTGGCCGAAAGCGAACGTCGAAGGGCAGGGACAGCACCTTGAACCGCAGTTTTAACCACGGCTCAAGGCGGGTGCAGGCAGGGGGGATTTCAACTGCAGGCTTTGAGGTTGACCGGGCCGACGAATTCGTTGCCACGGCCCATCACGCAGGCTACCGCCTGATTGCGCTGGCGCTCCCAGGCTTGAACCGGGTAGGTTTTGTTCCAGGCTTCGTAAAGCTGGCGGTCCTGCCTGGACAGACGCAAGTTGTATTGCTTGCTCATGTAAAAGTAGGTGCGCGCGATCATCCCGCGAATGGAGGGGCGGGGCATGACCTTTTTGGATTTGAAATCGACTTGTGTCAGGCACGAACCATATTGGCCTTTTTGCTCGGGCAACCAGCCAAAACTGAAATTGCTGCGGTCCCCGTTGACCTCGCCGATGCTGGGTACCAGGTTGTGCAAGTCGGCTTCAGCAACTTTGAACACCGGGTCATTGCGGGTGCAGTTTTTTCGCCCGCCACTTTGCCAGCATTGGCGCTGATGGCCGATCTGCCAGGCGGGAACGATATGTTCCCACTCGATGCGTGCGGCACGGTTGGCATTTTTGCGCGGGATATAACCGCAGGCTTTCAGATCGACGCGGTTGCCGGTGTATTTGCAACCGCAGTAGAACTCGGTGGACTGCGGCGCGTAGAGCTTCCAGGCAACCTTCTTGGCTTCGCTGAAGGTATTCGGGGCCGCGGCCTGTGCGCTTGCAACGGTGAAAAGACCGAGCAGTACCAGTAAACAAACCCTCATTGACTCAGTCTTCCTCAAGCACGGTCCAGAAAACATTCACGCCGCCATCATCGCGGTGGGCGACAGTGACGTTATCGTTTTCAGAAATTTCTTCCAGCAGGCGTTCCCAGAACTCAGGGTTATCGCCTTCGAGTCGCTCAAGCACCGCCATTTTGTCTTTTTGAGCTTTTGGCGAGCTGATGATTTTTTGTATACGTGTGCCGAAAATTTCATAGGGGCTTGGCGGAGTCGGCTCTTTTGCTGCTTTTTTAGCCATGATGCAATCCTTGGTGTGCTGTATGCGCATACAGTATTTAACTGCGCCACATTTGGCAACTGTTTGGTGCAACTGCCGGTGGTGCCGCAGCTTTTGTCCGACCAATAAAAAGGCCGCCTCCCACAGGGGAGGCGGCCTTGCTTATTCAGCGCGCCAAGGCGTCAAGCAAGCACTCAGTATTCCCAGAAGATGCGCTGCAGCTCTTTGCTGTCCTGGGTCTTGGTCAGGGCGACCATGGCCAGGATGCGGGCTTTCTGCGGGTTCAGGTCATGGGCAACAACCCAGTCGTTTTTGTCGTCAGGCTGTTCTGCGTTACGCAGTACGAAACCGCCGCTGTTTACGTGGGAAGAACGAATGATTTGTACGCCATCCTTACGCAGGGCTTGCAAGGTCGGCACCACGCTGGAGGACACTGAACCGTTGCCGGTACCCGCGTGGATGATGGCTTTGGCACCGGATTGGGCCAGCGCTTTATAGGCGGTGTCGTCCACATTGCCGTAGGAGTAGGCGATGCCAACGTTTGGCAGGTTCTTGATGTTCTTGATGTCGAACTCGGAGTCCATGGTGTGGCGCTTGGCTGGCAAGCGGAACCAGTAGGACTTGCCTTCAACGACCATGCCCAGCGGACCCCACGGGCTTTTGAAGGCTTCGGTCTTGATGTTGATCATTTTGCTGACATCACGGCCCGACTGGATTTCGTCGTTCATGGTGACCAGCACGCCTTTGCCGCGCGCATCTTTGCTGCCGGCAACGGCAACGGCGTTGTACAGGTTCAGCATGCCGTCAGCCGACATGGCGGTGCCCGGACGCATGGAGCCGACCACCACGATGGGCTTGTCGGTTTTTTCGACCAGGTTCAGGAAATAGGCGGTTTCTTCGAGGGTGTCGGTACCGTGGGTGATAACGATGCCATCAACGTCGTTGCTGTCAGCCAGTTCGGCGACCCGGCGGCCCAATTGCAGCAGGTTTTCGTTGGTGATGCTCTCGGATGCAATTTGCATCACTTGCTCGCCACGCACATTGGCCAGTTGGCTTAGCTCGGGGACGCCGGCGATCAATTTGTCGATACCGACTTTAGCGGCCGTGTAAGTGGCGCTGTTGGCAGCGCTGGCACCTGCACCGGCGATAGTGCCGCCAGTGGCGAGGATGATGACGTTGGGCTTGGTGACAGCCTCTTGCGCTTGAGCGGTCGGCAGTGCCAGCAGCAGGGCCAGTGCGCCCGGAACAAAAGTTTTCAAAACAGCATTTTTCATTGTTTTTTCTCTTATTAGTGAGTATGCCGATGACTGCACACTTTGCTCGGCATGTGCCATTTATTGACCATGCATAGAGACTGGAAAGCACTATTTGTGCCACTAAGCGAAGTTTCTCGGGGAGCACACAACGTATTGATTTATGGGTCTTTATTTCCACGATCCGCTTTCTGGAAAAGAAACCGGACGGTTTTCCGAACAGAAGCGTTTTTTTTGTTCGGAGAGTCGAATATCGATGTGTCTGATCGCGTTTTTTTTCACATTGACAAATAACAGGTGGCTTTCCATAGTGAGGGCCTAGCAAACGTTTGCGCCGTTTTCTTGAGTCTGTATTTCTGGCAGTCAGGCAGGACCTGATGCCAGTCACCCAGCTTTTGGCGCTCAGGCGTGTGCGAGCAGGACGTTGCTCACAATAATCATAAGATCGGAGTTGCCCCCATGAAGCTGCCATTTGCTGGACGCCTTCTTGCTGTCGCCATGCTGGCTGCGGCATCCCTTACCCTCCCTGTCGCCAATGCCGATACGCCACAAAAACCCAAAGTCGGCCTGGTCATGAAGTCCTTGGCAAACGAGTTCTTTGTCACCATGCAAAAGGGTGGCGAGGATTATCAAAAGGCCAATGCCGCCAGTTTCGACCTGATTTCCAACGGGATCAAAAATGAAACGGACACTGCGGGCCAGATCGACATCATCAATCAGATGATCATCGCCAAGGTCGATGCGCTGGTGATTGCGCCCGCAGACTCCAAGGCGCTGGTGTCGGCCATCAAAAAGGCCAGTGACCGTGGCATTGTGGTGGTCAATATCGACAACCAGCTCGACCCCCAGGTGCTGAAAAGCAAAGGGCTCGAAGTACCCTTTGTGGGGCCCAACAACAGGCAGGGGGCTCGTGAGGTCGGCGAGTACCTGGCCACCAGGCTCAAGGCCGGTGATGAGGTCGGGATCATCGAGGGTGTATCGACCACGACCAATGCGCAAATGCGCACAGCGGGTTTCACGGATGCGATGAACGCTGCCGGGATGAAGATTGTGCCGGTGCAGTCGGGCAACTGGGAAATCGACGGTGGCAACAAGGTTGCGGCGGGCATGCTCAGCGAGTATCCGAACCTCAAGGCCATCCTGGCGGGCAATGACAGCATGGCGCTGGGCGCGGTGTCGGCTATCCGGGCTGCAGGCAAGGTCGGCAAGGTGCAAGTGGTCGGCTATGACAACATCGATGCGATAAAACCCATGCTCAAGGATGGCCGCGTGCTGGCAACGGCCGATCAGGCTGCCGCCAAACAGGCGGTTTATGGCATCGAAACGGCGCTCAAGCTGGTCAAAAAAGAACCGGTTGAAAACCTCAAGGACGGTGTCATCGATACCCCTGTCGAACTGGTCATCAACAAGTAATCCCACTCGCTGTCGCAGGCACTTGCCCGGTCGGGCAGGTGCCCGGAGAAATGTCATGTCTGCTCCTGATGCCAGCGTGGTCCTCACGGTCAGCGGGATTGGTAAAACCTACACTCAGCAGCCGGTACTGGCTGCTATCGAGCTGTCGTTGCATCGCGGCGAAGTTCTGGCCCTGACGGGTGAGAATGGCGCTGGCAAAAGCACACTATCGAAGATCATGGGTGGCCTGGAGGTGCCGACTCTCGGGCACATGCAATTCAATGGCCAGGCCTATGCCCCGGGCAGTCGTGCGCAGGCCGAGCAATTGGGTGTGCGCATGGTCATGCAGGAACTGAACCTGCTGCCCACGCTGACGGTGGCGGAAAATCTGTTTCTGGACAAATTGCCCGGCCACCTGGGCTGGATCAGCCGCAAGCAGTTGCGCAAAGCGGCCATTGAGGCCATGAGCCAGGTGGGTCTGGAGGCGATTGACCCGGACACCCTGGTCGGGGAGCTGGGCATTGGCCATCAGCAGATGGTCGAGATTGCGCGCAACCTGATCGGCGATTGCCATGTGCTCATCCTCGATGAGCCCACGGCCATGCTCACCGCCCGTGAAGTTGAAATGCTTTTTGTGCAAATCGAACGGCTGCAGGCCCGTGGCGTGGCGATTGTGTATATCTCCCATCGACTTGAAGAGCTGGCACAGGTGGCGCAGCGGATTGCCGTACTGCGCGACGGTTGCCTGGTGTGCGTCGAGCCCATTGCCGATTACAACAGCGAACAACTGGTCAACTTGATGGTGGGCCGCGAGTTGGGTGACCAGCTGGATTTGGGCGAACGTAGCTTGGGTGAAACGGCACTTGAAGTCTGTGGTATCAGCCGCTCGGACAAGGTACGAGATGTATCGTTTAAAGTCAGAAAAGGCGAGATTTTCGGGATTTCCGGACTGATCGGGGCAGGGCGCACCGAACTGCTGCGACTGATCTATGGTGCCGATGTGGCCGACAGCGGCACGGTTGCAGTGGGTACTCCTGTGCAGGTAGTGACCATCCATTCGCCGGCAGATGCTGTCCGGCAGGGCATCGCACTGATTACCGAGGACCGCAAGGGTGAAGGCTTGCTGCTGACCCAGTCGATCAGTGCCAACATCGGCCTGGGCAATATGGATCGGATTTCAAGCAGTGGCTTGGTCAACCGGGAGCAGGAGGCCGCATTGGCCCGGCGTCAGATAGACGCCATGGGCATCCGCAGCAGCGGTCCGGAACAAGTGGTGTCGCAACTGTCCGGTGGCAACCAGCAGAAGGTCGTCATTGGCCGCTGGCTGGAGCGCGACTGTTCGGTTCTGCTGTTCGATGAGCCTACGCGCGGTATCGATATTGGCGCCAAGTTCGATATTTACCGGCTGCTGGGCGAGCTGACGCGCAAGGGCAAGGCGCTGGTGGTGGTGTCGAGCGATCTTCGCGAGTTGATGCTGATTTGTGACCGCATTGGCGTGCTGTCTGCGGGCCGGCTGATCGATACCTTTGAACGTGACAGCTGGAGTCAGGAACAGTTACTGGCGGCAGCTTTTGCCGGTTATCAAAAACGAGATGCGTTGCTTGCTGAAGCCACGCCAAAGGAAGCCTCATGAACCCTACCCGCGTGCCGCATAAAAGTGCACATAACTACTACGGAATGGGCACCTACCTCGGGTTGGCGGGCGCCTTGCTGGCCATGATCATTCTGTTTTCCAGCCTGAGTGAACATTTTTTCTCCTATGACACGCTCAGTACGCTGGCCAACCAGATCCCCGACTTGATGGTGTTGTCGGTCGGCATGACCTTTGTGCTGATCATCGGCGGCATCGACCTGTCGGTCGGCTCGGTGTTGGCCCTGGCAGCGTCGGCGGTCAGCGTTGCGATTCTGGGCTGGGGCTGGAGTGTATTGCCTGCCGCTTTGCTGGGCATGGGCTGTGCGGCCCTGGCGGGGACCCTTACGGGGTCGATCACGGTGGCCTGGAAAATCCCGTCTTTTATTGTCTCGCTGGGGGTGCTGGAAATGGCCCGGGGCGGGGCCTACCAGCTTACAGGATCGCGCACGGCGTATATCGGCGACGCGTTCGCCTGGCTTGCCAATCCGGTTGCCTTTGGCATCTCGCCCGCGTTCATTATTGCGTTGCTGATTATTGTCATCGCCCAGGCGGTGCTGACGCGCACGGTGTTTGGGCGCTATCTGATTGGCATTGGCACCAACGAAGAAGCCGTTCGCCTGGCCGGTATCAATCCAAAGCCCTACAAGATTTTGGTCTTTAGCCTGATGGGGTTGTTGGCAGGAGTGGCGGCGCTGTTTCAGATATCCCGCCTCGAGGCGGCAGACCCCAATGCCGGTTCGGGCCTTGAACTGCAGGTGATTGCGGCCGTGGTGATCGGTGGCACGAGCTTGATGGGCGGGCGCGGTTCGGTGATCAGTACGTTTTTTGGTGTGCTGATTATTTCAGTATTGGCCGCAGGGCTGGCTCAAATCGGCGCGACGGAACCCAGCAAGCGTATTATTACCGGTGCTGTCATTGTGATAGCAGTGGTATTGGACACTTACCGCAGTCAACGCGCACAGCGACGGAATTGAGCAATGGCAACGATTAAAGATGTCGCGGCAATGGCAGGCATTTCGTACACGACGGTTTCTCATGTTTTGAATAAAACCCGCCCTGTCAGTGAACCTGTGCGCTTGAAGGTTGAGCAAGCCATTGCACACCTGGAGTATGTACCCAGCGCGGTAGCACGCTCGCTCAAGGCCAAGACCACAGCGACCATCGGCCTGCTGGTGGCCAATAGCCTGAACCCGTACTTTGCCGAGTTGGCGCGAGGTATCGAGGATTACTGTGAGCGCAACAATTACTGCGTGATCCTGTGCAACTGTGATGATGACCCGGTCAAGCAGCGCAATTACCTGCGGGTGCTGCTGGAAAAGCGTGTGGACGGGCTGGTGGTCGCTTCGTCCACAGGCGACCTGGGGATGGCCAGCGGGTTGGTCGGCGTACGCACGCCGATGGTGATTGTCGATCGCAGCTTTGAGGGGGTTGAGGCTGACCTGGTGTGCATCGACCACGAACTGGGGGCTTATCTGGCTACGCGGCACTTGCTCGATCTGGGGCATCGTGCCATTGCCTGCATTGGCGGGCCCGCCGCCACCCGTGTCGCGCAGTTGCGTATGGCCGGGTATCGGCGCGCGCTGCTGGAGGCGGGTATAACGCCTCAGGGGCAGTGGATGGTCGAGAGTGACTTCAGCAGTGTCGGGGGCTACAACGCGGCGGTCAGCTTGCTGCAGCACAACCCGCTCTCGGCCATTTTTGCCTGCAACGACATGATGGGCATCGGCGTATTGCGAGCGGCGGCCGAGCGCAATATTCGGGTACCCCAGCAGTTGTCGGTGATTGGCTTTGATGATGTACAGATGAGCCGTTATGTCTATCCGTCGCTGACAACTGTCGGGCAGTCGATCCTGCAACTGGGCGAGATCGCTGCCCAGTTATTGTTGCGCCGCATTGCCGTACCCGGGCGGGCGGTGGAGCAGCGGATCGTCAAGCCCGACATTGTGCTGCGCGAGTCCACCCGGGCTTATGCGCAAGCACCGTTGAAATCCCCCCCTACAATCACTGGATGAGTGTCGATACATGCAAGCGAATGTTGTGGTTGCAGGCAGTCTGAATATGGATCTGGTCACGCGTACCGAGAGATTGCCGCGCCCGGGGGAAACGGTGTTCGGGCAATCCTTTACCACCGTGCACGGTGGCAAGGGCGCGAACCAGGCGGTAGCAGCGTCGCGCCTGGGTGCCCGGGTGGCAATGCTCGGCTGTGTCGGCGGTGACGCCTATGGCGTGCAGTTGCGCGACGGCTTGCTGGCTGACCGGGTTGATTGTGTGGCAGTGCGCACCGTGCCTGACTGTGCCAGCGGCGTGGCCCTTATCACGGTGGATGCCTGCAGCCAGAACACCATTGTGGTGGTGCCGGGTGCCAATGGCTGCCTGGCCGCGGAAGATATCCGCGCCTTTGATCACGTCTTGCAAGGTGCGCAAGTGCTTGTTTGCCAGCTTGAAGTGCCGATGGAAACAGTCGGATGCGTGCTGGCGCGTGGACGTGAACTGGGCAAAGTGGTGATCCTCAATCCCGCCCCGGTCAGTGCTCCGTTGCCGGGGCACTGGTATGGCGCCATCGACTACCTGATCCCGAATGAGAGCGAGGCCTGGGCGCTTAGCGGTGTGCCGGTTGATTCCCTTGAGTCGGCCGGGCGGGCTGCCCGGCGGTTGGTCGAGCTGGGCGCGGGCAAGGTGATTGTCACCCTGGGCGCGCTGGGGGCCTTGTTTGTCAGTGCCCACCGAGTGATGCACTTTACTGCGCCCAAGGTCGAGGCGGTGGATGCCACGGCGGCGGGCGATACCTTTGTCGGCGGCTTCTCTGCCGCGCTGGCGGCGGGTATGGAAGAGGACGACGCGATACGCTTTGCGCAGGTCGCCGCCGCGTTATCGGTCACTCGGGCGGGGGCTCAGCCTTCGATTCCATTGTTGCGTGATGTTCAGGGCTTTAAAGCACCATGAAAAAAACACCGCTGCTGAATATCGCCTTGTCGCGGCTGGTTGCCTCGCTGGGGCATGGCGACATCGTAGTGATTGCCGATGCCGGTTTGCCGGTGCCCAAGGGTATCGAACTGATTGATCTGGCCCTGACTCAAGGCGTGCCTGATGTTGCCAGCACGTTGCGCGCCCTGCTCAGTGAGATGCAGGTGCAAAGCCATGTGCTCGCCACTGAGTTGTTGCAGGCGCCATGCCCGGCGCTGTCATGTATCGACGAATATGCAGGCAAGGGGGAGTTGGGCTCAAGGAGCCTGCTCACCCATAATGCTTTCAAGGAACTATGCCTGCAGGCAAAGGTGATTGTTCGTACTGGAGAGTGTCGCCCGTACTGCAATATTGCCTTGGTCTCTGGCGTGACTTTTTGACAAATAACCAGGGAGTTGTGATGCCACGTTTTACCCGGATTTTTCAGCCATTGATCAGGAGTGTCTTGTTCGTGTCCGCCATCACGATGTCGAGTGTTCAAGCCGCAGACAAGATCGATTTGATCATCGACACGGACCCCGGCGCCGATGATGTGGTCGCTCTGCTGCTGGCACTGGCTTCACCGGAGCAGTTACAGGTGCGGGCCATTACCACCGTGGCGGGCAACGTACGGCTCGACAAGACCTCGCGCAATGCCCGGCTGGCCCGGGAGTGGGCAGGGCGCGAAGACGTGCCGGTGTATGCCGGGGCCCCTAAACCCCTGGTGCGTACGCCGATTTACGCCGAGAACATTCACGGCCAGGAAGGCGTCACCGGTGTGCCTGTGCATGAGCCGGCCAAAGGTCTCGAAAAGGCCAATGCGGTCAATTACCTGGTTGATACCTTGCGTGCAGCCAAGCCAGGCAGCGTGACCATTGCCATGCTCGGCCCGCAGACAAACCTGGCCCTGGCCTTGATCCAGGCCCCGGAAATCACGCAGGGAATCAAGGAAGTCGTGGTCATGGGCGGCGCCCATTTCAATGGCGGTAATATCACCCCGGTTGCCGAGTTCAACCTTTATGCCGATCCGCATGCGGCAGACGTGGTGTTGAAGAGCGGGGTGAAACTGACCTATGTACCGCTGGATGTGACACACAAGATCCTTACCAGCGAGGCGCGACTGAAGCAGATCGCTGCACTGGGCAATACGGCCGGCAAACTGGTGGGCGATATTCTCAATGAATATGTGAAAGGCGACATGGTGCACTACGGACTGCCTGGCGGGCCTGTTCACGATGCCAGTGTCATTGCCTACCTGCTCAATCCTGCGCTGTTCTCCGGGCGTGAAGTCAACCTGGTCGTGGATACTCGCGAGGGGCCGACCTTTGGCCAGACTATCCCGGACTGGTACAACACCTTGAACCAGCCCAAAAACGCCTTTTGGGTCGAGAGCGGTGACGCGCAGGGCTTTTTTGACTTGCTTACCGCGCGTCTGGGCCGGCTCAAGTGAAGTGAGGTTGCGCGCCGTCAGGTCAGCCTGACGGGCTCGGCCGGTTTGTACTTTTCGAACACCTGACTGACGAACGCTCGGGCAGCTTCCGTGCCGAGCTCTTTAACCAAAAGGTCGATGCCGATAATGGCCAGCTCTTCAGGGCTGCCAGGGCTGTATGAGCACTGTCCTTGATGCCACTTGGCCTTGATATCTGCATCGATGCTGACTGTTGTCATGGGGTGCTCATGGGAAGGGGGCGTGAAAAGGCGATTTTAGCAAAAAGTCGTCATTTCGCTATGAATAGACCAAAGTAAATATTGGTTTTTGCACCCTCAACAGCCCATGACCCCCGCACTGCGTGCCACACTTGCACTTTTTGGGAGCGGTGCAGGCCATGCAAATTGATCTAAACAACCCTGAGGGCTTTACTCTTGGCGCTGTGCGTCAGTTGCTGGCCTCGGCCAGTGATGATGCCCATACACAGTTGCGCGTGACCAAGACGGGTATCGCTTATATTTCTTCGGGTGTGGTGGGCGGTGTCGATATCGACGGTCTGCTTTTCAGGCTGGAGACCTGGGCGGCAGGTTCTGGCTATGTCGGAAAAGTTGCAGCAAGCGATGAGGTCTGGGTCATGCAGATATTCAATGCCCTCAAGGACAACTGGCCTAATCCGCCGTTCGATTACATTGATGTGTACTGACACCTGAACATATTTGGCAATGATTAGGGGTGCACGGTAAAAGTCGGCTCGGGCACACTTGCCGGTGCTGGCAAATCAGAAGGCGCTGAGAGGCGTCATGCAACCTATGTGCGAAAAAGCTGTCGCAAGGGTTCAGACTATTTATCTTAAGGAGGCTTCATGTCTTGGAAGCTAGTGTCATTGGGTTCGTTGTTGGCGGTCTTGGCACTGTCCGGATGCAGCACCGCAAGTTCGGTCAAGGAGCCTGTCGCCGAGGCGGGGCATAGCCGTTGCGATGCTAAATCAGCAGCATTTGCAGTCGGTCAAAAGGCTTCGGCGCAGCTTCTGGAGCAGGCCCGTATCAAGGCTGGTGCGCAGAACGCGCGTATTTTGATGCCGCATGACGTGATGACGCTTGAGTACCGCTCGGACCGTCTCAATCTCAATGCGGACGACGCTGGCATCATTACCCGGGTTAACTGCGGCTAACCTGGCCTGACATTGCGTCAGGCATAAAAAACCCCGTCACATGGACGGGGTTTTTTTGTTCGCGGGAGATTTACTCCGGACGAACCTGTGCAGCTTGCATACCCTTTTGGCCTTTCTCAGCCACGAAGGAAACGGTCTGGCCTTCTTTCAGGCTTTTGAAACCGTCGCTTTCGATAGCTTTGAAGTGTACGAACAGGTCGTCACCGCCACCTTGAGGAGTGATGAAGCCGAAGCCTTTTTCATCGTTGAACCATTTTACGGTGCCGGTTTGGCGATTAGACATGGTGTATCTCCAAGAAACTTATATTTTCAGTAGTACTGTGCTGCTCAGGCCAACTGGGCACACCGAGGTATCATAGTCGAAATGTGCGCTTTGGGAGCCCCCCTGAGCTACAGATTGCTGCAATGTTAACCCTCGTCTGCTCTTTGAAATGCTCAAGACCCCCGGTTTACGGGGGGTTGAGGGCTAAAGGCTGTTAGAAAAAAAGCAGTCGAGAATCAATATTTTTTACGTGCAAGAGCGTTTTTGACTGTTTTTGCTCTCCTCACGGCTCAATTCGAGCCGTGAGGAGGGTGGTTATTTCTTGGCCCGGCAAGCCTGGATGGCGTCCAGAGCCCGGGTGCGAAGCTCTGCGCTAGGCTGGGTTGTCTTGCTCATCAGCTGTGTGATTTCGGCGCTTGTAAACTTCTCGGACAGCTTGTCCGCACCGCATGCGCAATGCTGTTGGGCCGTTTTTGCGTCAACACTTTGGCTGGCTGCCGCTACGCAGTCCTTCATGTAGTCTTTTTTGGCGCCTGCAGGCCAGTTATCGGCCTGGGCGCTCAGGGGTAGCAGCAGCGCCAGGGGGGCTGCGAAGGCGAGTAAGCGGATCGTGCGCATAAGATGCTCCTTGTAGGCATTAAGACCAAGTGTGTATCACTGAGTATGTGAAAGGTAAGTGGAGCTCAAGTTCACCCTTTTGTAAAAAACCCCGTTTTCTCGCGGATGCGGGGAGGGGTGCGCAACAGGCGTATCCATCTGTGCTAGCATGCCGCCCTGGCTATTTCCTGCATTCGCGTGTTCCTTGAACCGTCATGCAGTGCCATTAACCTTTTTGATTTGAACTCCAGTCACTCTGGTTCGGTTTTAGGTTCGCCGCAAGGCTCCTGCCACTGTGAGGCAGGCATACCACCGAATCGCGTACTGGCTCATCCCAACCCACGTGACCTTTGGTAGGGGTCACCACTAGGAGAGGAGGCGCCATGCCAACTATTACTCTTCCCGACGGCAGTCAACGCTCTTTCGATCATCCAGTTTCTGTAGCCGAGGTTGCCGCTTCAATTGGCGCCGGCCTGGCTAAAGCCACCGTGGCCGGCAAGGTCAACGGCAAGCTCGTGGATGCCTGTGATCTGATTGAAAACGATGCCACCTTGCAAATCATCACGCCCAAGGATGAAGAGGGGCTGGAGATCATTCGTCACTCTTGCGCCCACTTGGTCGGTCATGCGGTGAAGCAGCTGTTCCCGACGGCCAAAATGGTCATCGGGCCGGTCATCGACGAAGGCTTTTACTACGATATCGCCTATGAGCGTCCGTTCACCCCGGATGACATGGCTGCTATCGAACAGCGCATGCAGCAACTGATCGAAAAAGACTACGACGTCATCAAGAAAGTGACGCCGCGTGCCGAAGTGATCGAACTGTTTGCTGCCCGTGGTGAAGACTACAAGCTGCGCCTGATCGAAGACATGCCGGACGAGCAGGCCATGGGCTTGTACTTCCATGAAGAATACGTCGACATGTGCCGCGGTCCTCACGTGCCGAACACGCGTTTCCTCAAATCGTTCAAGCTGACCAAGCTGTCGGGCGCCTACTGGCGTGGCGATGCCAAGAACGAGCAGTTGCAGCGTATCTATGGCACGGCCTGGGCTGACAAAAAGCAGCTGGCGGCCTACGTCCTGCGTATCGAAGAAGCCGAAAAGCGCGATCACCGTAAAATCGGCAAGCGCCTTGGCTTGTTCCACACCCAGGAAGAAGCCCCGGGCATGGTGTTCTGGCACCCGAATGGCTGGACCCTGTACCAGGTACTTGAGCAGTACATGCGCAAAGTACAGCGCGACAATGGCTACCTGGAGATCAAGACTCCTCAGGTCGTTGATCGCAGCCTCTGGGAAAAGTCCGGGCACTGGGCCAACTACGCCGAGAACATGTTCACTACCCAGTCTGAAAGCCGCGACTACGCGATCAAGCCGATGAACTGCCCTTGCCATGTGCAAGTGTTCAACCAGGGCCTGAAAAGCTACCGCGAGCTGCCGCTGCGTCTGGCCGAATTCGGTGCCTGTCACCGTAACGAGCCGTCGGGCGCCCTGCACGGCATCATGCGTGTGCGTGGCTTTACCCAGGACGATGCCCACATCTTCTGTACTGAAGAGCAGATGCAGGCCGAGTCGGCAGCTTTTATCAAGCTGACGCTGGATGTCTACGCTGACTTCGGTTTCAAGGACATTGAGCTCAAGCTGTCGACGCGTCCTGAAAAGCGTGTGGGTTCGGATGAGCTGTGGGATCGCGCCGAAAGCGCATTGGCTTCAGCCCTTGATAGCGCTGGCCTGGCGTACGATTTGCAACCGGGCGAAGGTGCCTTCTACGGTCCCAAGATTGAATTTTCTCTGAAAGATTGTCTGGGTCGTGTCTGGCAATGTGGTACCCTGCAGCTCGATTTCAACCTGCCGATCCGTCTTGGCGCAGAATATGTGTCCGAAGACAACAGCCGTAAGCACCCGGTTATGCTGCACCGCGCGATCCTTGGATCGTTCGAACGTTTTGTCGGTATCCTGATCGAACATTACGAAGGCGCATTCCCTGCTTGGCTGGCTCCAACCCAGGCAGTGATCATGAATATCACTGACAAACAGGCAGATTTTGCTGCTGAAGTTGAAAAAACTCTCAATCAGAGCGGATTTCGTGCCAAGTCTGACTTGAGAAATGAAAAGATCGGCTTTAAAATCCGCGAGCATACTTTGCTCAAGGTTCCTTATCTCTTGGTTATCGGAGATCGGGAAGTCGAGATGCAGACTGTCGCTGTGCGTACACGTGAAGGTGCTGACCTGGGCTCGATGCCCGTCGCGCAATTCGCTGAATTCCTCGCACAAGCGGTTTCCCGGCGTGGTCGCCATGATTCGGAGTAATTATTATTAAGCGTGAAATGAGACAAGATAAACGAGCTGCACCGAAAGCCCCGATCAACGAGAATATCTCGGCACGCGAGGTTCGGTTAATTGGGGCTGAAGGCGAGCAGCTTGGGATTGTGTCAATTGAAGACGCGCTTCTTAAAGCTGAAGAGGCCAAACTGGACTTGGTGGAAATTTCCGCTGATGCAGTACCCCCAGTTTGCAAGCTGATGGACTACGGCAAATCTATCTTCGAAAAGAAGAAACAGGTTGCTGCTGCAAAGAAAAACCAGAAACAGATTCAGGTTAAAGAAATCAAGTTTCGTCCAGGGACGGAGGAAGGGGATTACCAGGTAAAACTGCGCAACCTGGTACGTTTCCTGAGTGATGGGGACAGGGCCAAGGTATCGTTACGATTCCGCGGCCGTGAGATGGCCCACCAGGAGCTGGGTATGGAACTGTTGAAGCGGGTTGAAGCTGACCTTGCGGAATACGGTACCGTCGAACAGCATCCTAAGATGGAAGGACGCCAGCTGATCATGGTCATCGCCCCGAAAAAGAAGAAGTAATCAATTGGGCACGGCAGGCCTTCTGATTATGTTTATCAACTGAATGCGGAGTATCCGAACATGCCAAAGATGAAGACTAAAAGTGGTGCTGCTAAGCGGTTTCTGAAAACTGCTAACGGTATCAAGCACAAGCACGCTTTCAAGAGCCACATCCTGACCAAAATGTCGACCAAGCGTAAGCGTCAACTGCGCGGTAGCAGCTTGCTGCATCCGTCTGACGTGGCAAAAGTCGAGCGCATGCTGCGCCTTCGTTAATTTTTGGTTAAGACTAGAGGAAGTAACTCATGGCTCGTGTAAAGCGTGGCGTTGTCGCCCGTAAACGTCACAAAAAAATTCTGAAACTGGCTAAAGGCTACTACGGCGCACGCTCACGCGTATTCCGTGTTGCCAAGCAAGCGGTAATCAAGGCAGGCCAATACGCCTACCGTGACCGTCGTCAGAAAAAACGTCAGTTCCGCGCTCTGTGGATCGCTCGTATCAACGCTGGTGCTCGTATCAACGGTCTGTCTTACAGCCGTTTCATCGCCGGCCTGAAAAAAGCTTCCATCGAGATCGACCGTAAGGTTCTGTCTGATCTGGCAGTGAACGAAAAAGCGGCGTTTGCTGCGATTGTCGAGAAAGCTAAAGCCACTCTGGCTTAAGTACCCCCGACAGTCACTTGGGCTTGCCTGTGTAAGCCCGGGTGCTAAACGTCATAAATAGGGGAAGAGCCTTCAAGCTCTTCCCCTATTTTGTATCTGGAGTCTGTACATGGAAAACCTGGATGCGCTGGTCTCTCAAGCACTAGAGGCTGTGCAAAGCGCTGAAGATATCAATGCCCTGGAGCAAATCCGGGTTCAATACCTTGGCAAAAAGGGTGAATTGACTCAGGTGATGAAGACCCTGGGCAATTTGCCAGCAGAAGAGCGTCCGCAAGTCGGTGCCCTCATCAACGTTGCCAAGGAGCGTGTCACAGAGGTTCTCAATGCGCGCAAGGCGTTGTTTGAAGAGGCCGAACTGGCCGCCAAACTGTCTGCCGAGTCCATTGACGTGACCCTGCCTGGCCGTGGCCAGACCTCTGGCGGTCTGCATCCGGTGACCCGGACTCTGGAACGTATCGAACAGTTCTTTACCCATATTGGCTACGGCATCGCCGAAGGCCCTGAGGTTGAAGACGACTATCACAACTTCGAAGCGCTCAACATCCCAGGCCATCACCCGGCCCGGTCGATGCATGACACCTTCTATTTCAATGCCAACATGTTGTTGCGCACCCATACCTCGCCGGTACAGGTCCGCACCATGGAATCCAAGCAGCCGCCGATCCGCATTGTCTGCCCGGGCCGTGTGTACCGTAGCGACTCGGATATCACCCATTCGCCGATGTTTCACCAGGTCGAAGGCCTGCTGATCGATCGCGATATCAACTTCGCTGACCTGAAAGGGACCATCGAAGAGTTCCTGCGGGTGTTCTTCGAAAAAGAACTGGCCGTGCGTTTCCGCCCGTCCTACTTCCCGTTCA
The DNA here is from genome assembly GCF_009600035.1 of Pseudomonas sp. FSL R10-2964. NCBI lineage: Bacteria > Pseudomonadati > Pseudomonadota > Gammaproteobacteria > Pseudomonadales > Pseudomonadaceae > Pseudomonas > Pseudomonas sp. FSL R10-2964. The sequence continues at coordinate 50,557 of NZ_WIWH01000006.1, forward strand.
CCGAGCCTTCCGCTGAAGTGGATATGGAATGCGTGATGTGCAGCGGTAAAGGCTGTCGTGTCTGCAAGCAGACTGGATGGCTGGAAGTCATGGGCTGCGGCATGGTTCATCCGAACGTGCTGCGCATGTCCGGGATCGACCCGGAAGAGTTCTCGGGCTTTGCCTTCGGCATGGGCGTTGAGCGTCTGGCCATGCTGCGTTACGGCGTGAACGACTTGCGTCTGTTCTTCGACAACGACTTGCGGTTCCTCGCGCAATTTCGCTAGTCGTAACGAATTCTTAGGAGAGCAGGATGAAATTCAGTGAACAATGGCTGCGTGGTTGGGTAAACCCGCAGGTAGGTCGCGACGAGCTGGTTGCTCGTCTGTCGATGGCCGGTCTTGAGGTCGACAGCGTTACGCCGGCCGCCGGTGTATTCAGTGGCGTGGTTGTGGGCGAGGTGCTGAGCACCGAGCAACACCCTGATGCTGACAAGCTTCGTGTTTGCCAGGTCAGCAATGGTGCCGAGACTTTTCAGGTAGTGTGTGGTGCGCCCAACGTGCGCCCTGGCTTGAAAATCCCGTTCGCCATGATCGGTGCCGAACTGCCGGGTGACTTCAAAATCAAAAAGGCCAAGCTGCGTGGCGTTGAGTCCAACGGCATGCTGTGCTCGCAAGCAGAACTGCAAGTGGGCGAGGGCAATGACGGCCTGATGGAGTTGCCGGCCGATGCACCGGTGGGCGAGGACATCCGCGTCTATCTGGGTCTTGAAGACGCCAGCATTGAAGTCGACCTTACGCCGAACCGTGGCGACTGCCTGTCGCTGGCAGGTCTGGCGCGTGAAGTGGGCGCTCTGTATAACGCCCAGGTGACTCGCCCGGTGGTTGCGCCAGTTGCTGCGGTACACGAGGAAGTGCGTCCGGTTGAAGTGCTGGCACCTGCTGCTTGCCCGCGCTACCTGGGCCGTGTGATCCGCAATGTTGACCTGTCCCGGCCAACGCCGCTGTGGATGGTTGAGCGCCTGCGTCGCGCTGACGTGCGCAGCATCGATGCCGCTGTCGACATTACCAACTATGTCATGCTGGAACTGGGTCAGCCGTTGCACGCGTTCGACCTTGCCGAGATCAATGGCGGCATTCGTGTACGCATGGCTGAAGAAGGCGAGAAGCTGGTACTGCTCGACGGCCAGGAAGTCACCTTGCGCAGCGACACGCTGGTGATTGCAGACCATACCCGCGCTTTGGCCATTGCCGGCGTAATGGGTGGCGAGCACAGCGGTGTGACCGACAAGACCCGCGACATATTCCTTGAAAGCGCTTTCTTTGATCAGATCGCCGTTGCTGGCAAGGCCCGCTCCTACGGCCTGCACACCGACGCTTCGCACCGCTACGAGCGTGGCGTGGACTGGAAACTGGCCCGTGAAGCCATGGAGCGCGCCACTGGTCTGCTGCTGGAAATCACTGGCGGCGAAGCTGGCCCGATCGTTGAAACCGTCAGCGAGCAGTATCTGCCGTCGATTGCACCGATCACCTTGCGTGCAGCGCGTATCAGCCAGATGCTCGGCATGGAAATGGACGCGGCGGAAGTTGAGCGTCTGCTCAGCGCCCTGGGCCTGACCATAACCGCTGAAGGGGCAGGGCAATGGCGCGTAGAAGTGCCAAGCCATCGCTTCGATATCAGCCTGGAAGTTGACCTGATCGAAGAACTGGCGCGCCTGTACGGCTACAACCGCCTGCCGGTCCGTTACCCGCAGGCCCGTCTGGCACCGCAAGCCAAAGCAGAGGCGCGTAGCGACCTGCCGGAGTTGCGTCGTTTGCTGGTCGCTCGTGGTTATCAGGAAGCAATCACCTACAGCTTTATCGACCCGAAACAGTTCGAACTGTTTAGCCCGGGTGTTGAACCGCTGTTGCTGGCCAATCCGATTTCCAACGACATGGCTGCCATGCGTGCCTCGTTGTGGCCCGGCCTGGTCAAGTCGTTGCAGCACAACCTGAACCGTCAGCAAGATCGCGTTCGCCTGTTTGAAAGCGGCCTGCGTTTTGTTGGCCAGCTTGAGGGTCTGAAACAAGAGCCGATGCTGGCGGGTGTTGTTTGCGGCAGTCGTCTGCCTGAAGGCTGGGCTCAAGGTCGTGATGTTGTCGACTTCTTCGACGTCAAGGCTGATGTAGAAGCGGTGCTGGGTTTTGCCGGTGCCCTGGACGCGTTTACCTTCGTGCCGGGCAAACATCCTGCTCTGCATCCGGGCCAGACTGCACGTATCGAGCGTGACGGTCGCGAAGTTGGCTATGTCGGTGCCATCCACCCTGAGCTTTCAAAAAACCTTGGTCTTGACCGTCCAGTGTTTGTTTTTGAACTGGTTCTGGCAGAAGTGGCGGCAGGTAAAATGCCGAAATTCCATGAGTTATCGCGCTTTCCTGAAGTGCGTCGTGACCTGGCGTTGTTGGCCGATCGTGACGTTGCAGCCAGTGCTGTGCTGGATGTAATTCGTGAAAATGCAGGCGAATGGCTGACAGACCTAAGGTTATTTGATGTTTACCAGGGTAAAGGCATTGATCCGCATAGAAAAAGCCTTGCAGTTGGCTTGACCTGGCAGCATCCATCGCGCACTCTTAATGACGATGAGGTGAACGCCGCAACGCAAAATATCCTCACCTCGCTTGAACAAAGGTTGAACGCCACGCTAAGGAAGTGACGTATGGGGGCTCTGACAAAAGCTGAGATGGCGGAACGTCTTTACGAAGAGTTGGGCCTGAATAAACGCGAGGCCAAAGAATTGGTCGAGCTGTTTTTTGAAGAAATCAGGCACGCTCTTGAAGACAACGAGCAGGTCAAACTGTCAGGTTTTGGCAATTTTGATCTGCGTGACAAGCGACAGCGGCCTGGCCGCAATCCGAAAACGGGAGAAGAAATCCCGATCACGGCTCGCCGTGTAGTCACTTTTCGTCCAGGGCAGAAGTTGAAGGCCCGAGTAGAGGCTTATGCTGGAACCAAGTCATAACGACGAGCTCCCGCCGATCCCTGGCAAACGCTACTTCGCCATAGGCGAAGTCAGCGAGCTGTGCGGTGTAAAGCCGCATGTGCTGCGCTACTGGGAGCAAGAATTCCCTCAGCTCAACCCCGTAAAACGTCGCGGAAACCGCCGGTATTATCAGCGTCAGGATGTGCTGATGATCCGGCAGATTCGTGCGCTGCTTTATGACCAGGGTTTCACCATTGGAGGTGCGCGCTTGCGGCTTTCCGGTGATGAAGCCAAAGATGACACCACGCAATACAAGCAGCTGATCCGCCAAACGATCTCCGAATTGGAGGATGTCTTGCTGGTACTGAAGAAATAACCGAGGCATTTAAAATACTTTCGTATTTCAAAAGCTTAAGGTATATTTCTCAACGTTCTAGCAAGTTGTAACGCCTAGTCGGGGCGTAGCGCAGTCCGGTAGCGCACTAGCATGGGGTGCTAGGGGTCGAGTGTTCGAATCACTCCGTCCCGACCATATTTTTCAATGACTTAGCCCAACTTTCGCGAGTTGGGCTTTTTCATGCTCAGGGACTTTTGCGGGGGATCATCCAGTTTTCCTCCTCAAGATCGTCAGTGCGGGCCCCCGCGAATCAGTTGACGATGCTTTGTTTGCCGCTTCGATCAGTTGCCCAAGCTCTGCGGTAGAATAGTGGCTCGTAATGCTTCCGTTCTTATGCCCAAGCAATGCCTTTCGATCTTCCAGTGTCACGCCTGCTGCACGTAGCCTTCTGCCAAAGGTGTGCTTCAGGTCGTGAACCCGGATCGATGCGAAACCCGGCAAAGCAGGGCGCAGGTATTTCTCCTGCCATATCTTCGCTGCGCGTACCCGCGCTTTCTTCCAGGCCGAATCGTTCATCCGATGCATCCCGGTACCGTCATAAGGGAAAACCCATTCCTTACTCAGGCCGCGTTGCTTCTCGATAACTGACTTGGCCACCCCGTTCAGAACGACAAGACGATCCTCGCCGTTTTTCACGCCTGAGGTTTCCCGTCTCCCGCCAAAGCCTGCTGGAATCAGAAACACGCTGGTATCCAACTCGGGCACGCAAATCTCCCAATCCCAACGCAGCTTGCAGACCTCTTGCTCGCGACACCCTGTGTTCACCTTGAACATGGCCATGTGCTGCAAGTGAGCTGGCAGCTCAGCAAACAACACTGATTGCTCTTCCCAAGACAGAGGGTAGGGCTTCCGGCTATCTGTCTTCTCGTCCAGCATGCTGATCATCGGCACTGACTCAAGCCAGGGCCTTTTCTCAGCGTCCCGCCATTTCCTTGCACACAAGTTCAGCACCCTGACGACTCGTTGCAGGGCAATGTTGACCGTCCTGTTTGATACGCCGGGTTTAACCCTGCCGGTCTTTGTCAGGCCCGGCGTTTGCCTGTCCTTGATGTACTGCGCCAGCGTCCCGTCATCGACGTGGGTTATGGGCAGATCGCCAAGGTAAGGATCAAGCTGTTCGATGTGCAATGCAGACAGGGCAATTGATGGTTGATGCTGGTACTCCACCAAAAACCTTGTTGCCGCTTCACGCCAAGTTCGCACCTGGCGCACGCCGTAAACCTTTTCCTGTCTGAGTTTCTCAAGCCGGAATATCAGGTACTGCTCGGCTTCTTCCCTTTCGCTCGTTCCAGTGCTTTCTTGAAGTCGTGTACCTCTGACGACCTTGTCGATGTGCCAGATACCGTTCCTCTCGTAGAGACCGGAGATCGTTTTTCGCGCCATTGTTTCTCTCCTGGGCGCCCACTGCGGGGCGGATTGTTGTCCCGATCGTTCAGTTTTTCAATCGCAGCCGCTTCGATGTAGGCATCTGCCCACTGGTCGAGCTCATGCCGATCAAAGGCAACACCCTGTTTTCCGATGGGGAATTCCCTGACGTGGGGCCTGACAGTGTTCTTAAATTCTTCCCTACACATGCCGAGATATGCAGGCGCATTCATGGCTCGGATGAAGCGGGGGACGGTCTCTACTGACAGGACTGCATTTGTGTTGGCCATGGGGGTACCTCGCTATTCAGCTCTGGCAGAAGCAGCTTTGATTGATGATTTATCTGTCGAAATTTCGCTATGATCAGTGAAATATTTGGAGCGGAATTTATGCCTTACATAAATAATGAAAACTTGAACCTAGATACGAAAGTATTTCGGTATATGGATTTGGCAAAATTTCTATCTCTGATTCACCAAAAGACTATTTTTTTTGCACGGGCAAGTAGCTATGAAGACAGCCTTGAGGGTATGCCTACCGAATTAGATGAGTATCTAGAAGGTGATCTTGCCGAGCTTTTAGATGTCGCACTCAACTCTTTATGGCCGAGCATGTCGCCAGATACTAGTGAAGAGGGTCGTAGGGAAAAAGAAGATGCAATTAAAAAGGCGAAATCAAATTCTGAAAATAGAACGATAAAGACAATTTTTGGCCCCCAGAAAGCATCTGAATTTGCCGATTATTCATCTGTGCAAAAAGCTGTGTCAAATTGGGTTGATGTCAGCTGCTGGCATACTGATGCAAGCGATGTAGAAAGCATGGCGATGTGGAAGATTTATGGCGGGGGGGCAGCATCTGTTTGTGTTGAATCGACTGTCGGTGAAGTGATTCGTTCCATGAGTATTGCTCCTGAGATTAATGTTTATGCCGGTGTTGTTTCATATATTGATTATAGAAATGACTATGTCGGGGTGGATGAGCCGTTAAAGTTTTTTTTCAACAAAAGCAAGTATTACGCTTTTGAGAAGGAGTTGAGGTTTGTATTGCATCCGACATTGCTCAAGGACTTGAATGCACCTAGAAATGAGTTCGGAACATCAGTTGGTGTTGATCCGATGGTTTTAATTAAAGGGGTGATGGTATCTCCGGCAGCAAGTCAGTGGTTTTTTGATTTGATAGAGCTTGTTATGAAGGATTCTGGGTATTCCGTTCCTGTTTCCAGATCAAAAATCCCATTGCGCCGTTGATGGGACCGTTGATGATCAGGTCCGGCAGGGCTGTGCTGGTCTTGATTGGAACGATGAGGGCAGGTGCAGGCGTTTAGCGAGCATGGTCAAGCGCCCGCTGTGCATCGTGAGTTCATTGCGTACCCACCCTGCCTGGTAGCGACTGAATATCCCGCTCCGACTCAATGAATCCGGTGCTTTTAACATCGCCGTCCATTGCGTTGATGAACATCACTTCGACCTTGGCTGAGTCGACCAATACTTTGCCGACCTCAGCGATCGCCTTGGCCCGATCAATATCCATTGGTTTGTCTGGATCCTGGAGAGCCTCAAGAGTGGCGAACAGATGGTTTCGCAGGTCAGTCATTTTGTTTTTCATCGGATGCCTCGCTGATAGCTCTCTTGAGCTTGTTGAGTTGGCGGATTGTGTCTTTTAGTTCTGGAGGAAATCGGTGGATGGTGTTGCGGCGCATACGTTCAGCGCGGGTGATCAGCTCTAGGTTGGCGAGCTCGATGTTCTGTTTGTTTCCATCGCGAAAGCACAGGCAGTGCCCGGCAGGTACCGGGTCGTAGTGCTCCTCCCAGAGCAGCGCGTGAACAGCAACCCAATCTCGTGGTGGGTAGCCGGTATCAGTTACTTTCCTTTGCTGATACCCCTCTTTACTGAGACGAAGACTACCGATAGGCAGCCAGTTGCGAGGCTTCGATCCTTTCTTGAATTGGGTCTCTGGCATGCGCCCCGTCGATGGCAATCCTTTAGTCCCTGTGTTCCAGGGCTTCTGCCCTTTTTGGAAACGAAACTCCACGCCCGGGTTGTTTTCTCGGCGAAGGCGACAGGCGTGCTCGCTGGCCATATACGCTTCGCTGCGCTTGAGGCCCATGCTCGCGGCCTTTCCGTAAATGGCATGATTCGGACGGCCAAATATTTCGATTAATTCTGGCATAGGGGTATTCCCGTACAGCTCGGCGAAGCGCTGTTCATCGTTTGGCGTCCAGAATTTTCGGGTCGGTGCTTTGCTGCTTGCACCTGGTGAAAGAATCCCCTTAGCCCTAGCTAGGGCTTGTTCAGCGATTAGGTTCATTGGGATGTCTCGCTATGTGCCAGGCTTCAAACTAAACTCTCGCTCCTACTCAATGGGGTGAGCTGATGAAGTTGAAGTCGGAAGTTATTGGAGGGGTTGTAACGGGGCTGTATCTGCTGTTGATAGCAGCGCTGGTTTACTGGAAGTGGGATACCGTACCGAAACTAGAGTTGAATGAACTCGGGGATTTTCTAGCAGGTGTGTTTGGGCCTATTGCTTTTTTATGGTTGATACTGGGTTACTTACAGCAGGGGCGGGAGCTAAGGTTAAGCTCTGAAGCACTGCATTTGCAGGCGAAAGAGCTTGAGAACTCGGTCGCACAACAGGCACATTTGGTAAGCGTAGGAAGAGAACAGATTACTGCTCAGACTGAGGCTCTAAACCAAGCCAGACGGCAGTACGAACAAAGCATGAATGCTCGTTTTGTTTTTTATCCGGGCCCATACATAGTTTCAAATACGCAAGTTACTAATACGTTCGAGATTAGCAATGTTGGGGCTGATGCTTTCGATGTTATGTTCTTATCGGGCCTGCGAGAAATAAATTTCCGCAGAGATTTTGAAGTGTTGAGAGAAGGGCAGGCTGTAAGTGTAAAGTTGAATTTTGAACTCTTTGCCGAGGACTGTCATGGGGCTCTTCATTGTTTCTATAAGACTCGCGATGGCAGAAGAATTTCTTTCGATATGGATTTGTCCTTAATAGCGGACACTCGCATGGCAACCATAGCGCCCGCAGTAAAGGTAGAGGATCTTTGAGTACAAGAAGTTATTCAACAGGCGGATTCATGGCGAAGTAAACCCGCGCGCAAGCCTCTGTATCAGGCCGCGCACGGTGGCCACCAACCAGCTCTTCGCCGGTGAAGTGACGCAGCGCCTCGGCCACGGTCGGAACCTTGAACTGTCGCCCAAAGCCCGCGGCGATCATCTTGGCGGTCGGCGGGCACTGCACCAGGTTCTTGCTGTTCTGGCAGGTGCAGTAACCCGGGGTGGTTTTGAATGCGTCGGCCGCTTCTTTGCCCCGGTACCGCGACAGTGCAATGCGCATGATCCGGTCGTCAAAGCTGATGTTGTGGGCCACCCGCAGGCCCGCACGGTCATGAATGGCCATGAAACCATCCAGCGCTTCCGACTCAGGGATACCCAGGTCCATCGCCATTTCGTTGGTGATGCCGTGGATCGCCGTCACTTCGGCAGGGATCACCCAGCCATCCGGACGAACCATCGCTTCGAAGGAATCGACCAGAGTGCCGTCGGCGTTGAAGGCAAGAATGCAAATGTCCACCAGGTGCGGCTGACGTGGATCGTCGCTTGGATCGCGGAACAGCGGCAGACCGGTGGTTTCAGTGTCGTAAGGGGTGATCAGGTTCATGGGGCATTTCCTATAGGCAAAAAGAAGGCGCCGTGTTGGCGCCTGGTGTTGTGGCGGGAGAGTCAGACGACGTCTTCCAGCGCGGCGATGACCTTGAAGCTGTGGTCAAACGCCGATTCACCCTCGGTTTCGATCTCGACCACTTTGTCATCGAGCAGCCGCAGCAGCAGGGTGGCGGTCTTGTCGCTATCGATGGCCAGTCGGCTTTGCACCCAGTGACCCTTGAACGGCTTGTTGTTGGACTTGAGCACGATCAACTGCTTGGCATCGTCGTAGGTGAACTCACCGAACTCTTTGTCCAGGTCGGCGCCGCTAGCACCATCGGTGCGCTCGGCCAGTTCAGTGGCGCTGCCAAGTGGGTGTCCACCGTCCGGTTCGCCCGATCCTGTCGCCCTGTGTTCGAACAGGCTGCCGGTCAGGTCGCTGACGTGCAGCGGCATTTCGCGCTGATCACGCTCAGCCTGGAGGCTGTCTAGGCCTTCGGCGTAATCGTTTGGAGCCAAGACCAGCAAACACAGCTTGCCGGCAACATCGATAAGTCCATGACGATTCGGATCTTGAGCATCAATGGTCGCGGTGACCGTGATGCTCTTGGCCTTGAACTTGGCGTCTGCCACCGTCAGCGGGATGGTGTCGACGCTACGCGAAGAAATGATGCCGACAGCCGTATAAACCGCTGTAGTGACTTTCTCGGTGGCGCGGTCGGTGACTTCCTGGCGCTGGCCTTCGTTCAGCTTGCTGAACGGTGCCGCGATGTTCTGCCATTCGAACATTGCAGCTTCGACCAGGTCGCGCACCAGCAGCTCATGAGCCAGCACCGAAGGCATTACGCCGTGCATCTTGGCGCGCTCGATGGCTTCCATGTGTTCAATTTTCATAAGGATCCTCAGTGCTTGGCGATGCGCTCAAGCTTCGATTGTTGAGCCGGGCTCAGGTTGGTATGGGCGCCGTAACGCTTGAAGCTGGCGCGCATGCTTTCGACGAACTCCAACTCCCAGGTCCCGCTGGCGTGAAGCTCGGCGGAGACCAGGATGCCGGTGAACTCCTCAACACTGTCGTAGATGTCGAGGATGGATTGGACAGCCATGATCAGGCTGCGACCTGGTTGGCCTGTACTGCCTGGATGTGGTGGACCAGGGCGACGCAGATGCGTGGGAAGTCACTGGCGCGATAAAGCTGGGCGCCTTGCTTGCGTTCCACCGCTTCGAACCCCAAAGAGCGCAGGAACTCGGCGGACAATGTGAAGCCCAGGCGAGTGCTGATATCGCCAAGCTTGATGCGCTGACCATCATCGACGGGCTGCTGAGCTGCTGCAGTCGTCTTGATCGGAGTGGCGGCGACCAGCTCCGGCTGTTGCGGGGCTTTCACTGGCTGTTCAACAACCGGTTCAGCGGCCTTCTGTCGCTGTTGGGCTGCGAGCTGCTGCGCCTTTTCCTCTTCCTGGCGCTTGAGCTCCGCCTGCTGCAGTTCGTGCTCGTTGATCCGGACCTTGATCAGCGCCACCAGGTCATCGTTGGCCTTGAGCACCAGTTCCTGCGCATCGTGAAACAGGAAACCGTGCTTGATGGCCAGTTCGTTCAGGCTTTTCAGGTTCGCTCGAATCAGGTCAGCAATGCGGCTGGCCTCGATCTTGGCGCGGGCCAGCTCGGCGTCGGCGGCTTCCTTAAGGCTGTCGATGGTGCGCTTGCCCTTGATGGCGCCTGCGAAATCCGCCGGCACTCTCGGCATCCGGATCCGACTGTTCAGCGTCTCGTTGATCTGGTCGATGTGCGCCTGCAAGGCCTTCGCGGCATCCATGACCATATCGCTACGGATTATGTCCTTGCGCGCTTTGATCAGCTTTTCCAGCTCGAGGCGCTTGCGTCGAGTCTCTGCTGTGATGTCGTCGATGGCCTTGAACAGCACGTCGATGCTTTCGGTTTGGCTCAGTGCGTGCTCTTTAGCTGCCTTCAACTTGTCTTCAACCTCGCCGCACCACTTCACAGTGGCGTCCGCATCGGCGAAGTCCTTGTCGGTCGACAGATCGGTGTTGATATCGCCAATTACAGCCAGGGCGTGGGACTTGAACGCGTCCAAGTTGCTGGCAGTAACCATGCCGGTTACGTCGATTCGCAGCGCCGGCAGTTGATCGGGGGCGGCGCCAATCGCCTCGACCTTGGCTTCCTTGACCACAAATTCGCCAAGGTCCTGCTCGAACTGGGCCCAGCCAGCGAGCAGTTGCTCACGACGACCGGCAACCGGGCTGTATTCCAGGTGCGCGAACCTGTCTTTGGTGCCGTCCGAACAGACGAAAATCACGCGTTCGGCGCCACTCACCAGCAGCTGCTGTTCCAACTGCCAGTAGTAGTGGGGATCCAGCGCGCCGGCGCGGATCTGCGTGACGACCTTCTCGTTCCACAGCTTGTGCTCAAACAGTACGTCACCCAGCATCGTGGCGCCGTCCATGGAGGCCAGCAGGTTGCCGCTGGTACCGACGATGGGGTAAAGCTCCTCGCCGATCATTTCCTCGACCAAGGGGCGCGCCATTTCCTCAGTGGCGTGGCCGCGGTCAAATGCGGCCTGTTGCTGCGGGTTGACGTCCGGAACAATGCCGGTTTTCTTCATGGTCAGCAGATCGTTGCGGGTCTGGAACTTCGAAGCGCCCATCATCGCGGGCGCCTCCGAAGCGGTGAAATAGCTGGAACGAAGGGCATGCCACTCGGGCGTGCCTTGCTGAACGTTATGCACTTTCATCGGTGGCTTCTCCTTCGATAGGGGTAAGGGCGCGGATGCGCTCTTCTTGCTCAGGGGTAACGACGTATTTACTGGTGAGGTTCGCCAGCAGGTGTTCGGGGCTTGTGCGGTTCTGCGCGATCATCCCGCGCCATTTCTCCGCGTTTTCCTCCAGCTTGCTGTCGGGATAGGCCGGCAGCACCTTCGGCTCTTCGGCTTTACGGGCGTGGGTCTGGTTGAGCTCGCGCTCGGTTGGGATGTCCTGGACTTCCTCGGCCATCGGCATGCCGCGTAGCACGTCGGGGAATACGTCTCGCAGGGCAAAGGACCGGGCGCGCATCTGGCGCATCCGTTTCGGGTACTGCGCCCAGGGGCCTTGCTTGCCCTTGAGGCCGGCCTGCTGGGCATCGTTCATGCTGAACGTGCGGGTCTGCTCGTCCTCTCCGACACGCTTCACCCGGCAGGAAGCCGTCTCGCCGTCGTCGGTCTCGTATACGTACTCACACAGCGGCGAGCTGCGGACCAGAGCTATTACCGCGTCACCCCAGAGCGATGGGCGCCCGTTGATGACCGCGATGCTTTGCATGGCCTGCATGGGCTGCAAGCCCAGTTCCATACCCCACTGCACGGCCACCAGGATGTTGGCGGGCTTTTTCTGAAAGTCCTTCGGGACAATGTCGGAGTTCGCGAGGTAGTCGGCGAACTTCAATGCCTCGTCGAGGTTTTGCGGTGCCAGGCTGAACGTGGGCTTGATGGCTAATTCGGACACAAGAGTTTCCTTGCCGCGACGTGCGCAGCATTGAAAAGGGGAGGGGTTATTGGGTGATCCGATCAGCGAATGCGCTGAGCAGCATCAGGACGGTGAAGATGGCGAGGGCAGGGAATGAACCGCGCCACAGCAGATAGCGGCGCTGGCGTTGGCGATTGGTCATAACAACCTCGCAATCAACATGCCGCGCCGAACTTCAATGCGAAGTGGACGGGGCAATTCACTGACCAGAAAAAAGCCCTGTCGATGCAGGGCTTGAACAAGTTGGGCGGACGTTCGACAGAGGATGGTCATGCGCTGAGCCCCTCGAGCTTGGCCAGCAGGTCTTGATGCTGGCGCTCAATAATCCGGTTCTGCCGAGCCACGTAGTGGGAGTACTCACTGATATCAATCGCACCCAGTGAGTGAGCCATTTCAATGGCCATACCCACCTCCGCGTGCAGTTGTGCCGAGGTGCTGCCTGCAATCAGCTGATCAATCCGAGAGTCGATCATCCCAACTGCGATGCTGTGATAACGGCTCATGCTGCCCACCGTTGCCGCTGCGTGTGGCTGTCGATCTGACGCCAAAGCTCGGCCTCGACCTGCTTTTCGTACAGTTGGCCAGCCTGGTAGCACTCGTAACCAGGTACATCCATCGGCACGCCGTCATCGTCGTAGGTGATGCCCGAGACAACAACGAACTCCAGTTCACGGCTGCTGAGGCAATCCCAGTCGCTGGCCCAGCTGCGTGGGTTGGGCGGGGTGTTCTCGCAGTTCGTAACCTCCACCTGGAGGACGAACCCTTCAACAATCACTTCATAAGTCATGGTCGCCTCCAAGGTGGCGGGTTGGTTACATCCGTCTGCCCACTCGGTGGAATGGACGGAGGTGATGCATTCAGCCTTCGCGGCTCATCTGTTCGTGACTGGCGTGCTCTGCGCTGCAGAACGGGAGGTTTTCGCTCATGGATGCCCGCTTGCCTCGACGGCTGTCGAAGCCAATGAAGTAGATGGTGCGGTAGATCGGCTTCTCTACCGCCTGATGGCAGCGAGCGCATTTCACGGTTGTGACTGTTTGTGCTTCGTTCATCGGTGCTTCTCCGGTTGTTTTCCCACTGCCACCGATCCAGTGGCAGAAGCGAAAAGCTCCGTTATTCATCTGCTGCCCTTGAGCGTGTATTCCGAGCGCGGTACGCCCATCGCCTTGCACGCCCCGTTCACTTCTGCCGCCGTAGAGCCCGAGGCGTACACGCGGCCAGAAAACTTGCTGATTGCTTGGTAGTGGTTCATTGCACTTCTCCGGTAGGTTTCCCAATGCACCCGGTTGCCCAGGTGCATCTGGTGAAAATTTCCGTATTGCGCACCGACTTACCGAGGTCTATACGGCGCATCAACGTGGGAGTCGCCCACCCTCGATGCGTCAAAGCCTTTCCCGACCGATGCTGTGTAGCGATTGGTTTTTAAAGAGCGGTGGCTTTCGCCGGGTTCTGCGCTGCACGCAGAACATAGGTTGCATTATGCGCAGATTGTTTTCTGCGTCAAGCGCAGATTATTTCATCGGGACGAAAAAAAGCCCGCTCGACGGCGGGCTCAGATTTCATAAGAGGTCTAGGTTTTTTTCTTTTCAGGGCAAGGTGGGTATGCCTTCATGAACGCGCGAAGGGCAATACCCGAGGCCTGGCGGTTCCATTCTTCAGGATTATTCCGCAAGTACTTGGCGACAATGGCTGCGTTTTGCCCCTGAGTGACATTGCTAGGAGCGCAGAACATAAAGCCTTGTCCAAATTCAGCCACTCCAGCGATATACCCCAAATACATGCCGCCAGACCAATTGGCTTGGGATGATTCATAGCTTTGTAGCCAATTCATTAAGTCGTTACCTGAATAAGACCAGGCAGAGCCGGATGTGCTTAATGCAGATGCAAGCACAACAAATTTCAAAATTTTCATGTTCATCCTTGGGGGGTCAAAGCCCTGTCATTTTGGCGTCGACAACTCGCCCGATGAAATGGCAGTTTCCATTGATCTCTATCGTTCGATAGTTCGGATTTAAGGGGCGAAGATACTTATGGCCAGCATCCTCAACGTACTGCTTGAAGGTCTGCTCGCCACTATCCAGAAGCCGTACGACATAATACTTGCCGCTGACTAAGTCTGATTCCGGCCTGATTAATATCCTGGACCCCTCTGGAAAGCTTGGGTTTCCAAAACAGGTCATCGAGTCACCTTTTACATCGAGCCAAAAACCATGATCACCGGCATTTTCGGTTGAGGAAATCCACTCGTCTGCGTCACCTGGCTGAAAATTCTCGGGGGATTCTGCCCACGATCCAGCAATAACCCAGCTAATCAGCGGGTACTCCTTAGGTGCTCTGTTTGGCTGTAAAGCCATCTGCACATTTGAATGCCCATCATCGAGCGGCTGGCTATGCCCGATAGTCATATCGAGAGCAGCCATGATCTTTTTCAGTAGCTCCTGACTCGCACCCTGCAAGCCACGCTCAAGGCGTGACAGGTTGCCCGTGTCGGTGTCGACCTGGTTGGCGAGAGCTTCTAGCGTCAAGCCCTTGGCTTTACGCGCTTTTCTAATGCTTTGTCCGATATCCATTCAGCAATTCTCGAGACTTACTGCGTTACACGCAAAGCGTCCAGCGCAGATTTGGCTTGCGTTAAATCTGCGTGCTGCGCAGAATGTTCCTTGAAATCAACTCAGGGCCTTGCCATGACTCCCTTAAAACAAGCGCGCACCTTGCGCCGCTGGACACTCGCCGAGGTTTCGGCGCGGCTTGCCCAGGTCGGCGAGACAGTCGATACCGGAAACCTTTCCCGGATTGAGCGGGGCGCTCAACGCGCATCAACATCCTTGGCCGAAAACTTGTGCCGGGTTTTCGATCACGAAATAACCGAAATTCACATCTTGTACCCGGAGCGCTTCAAGGGTTCCGCCGAAGTGGCGGCTTGATTATGTCGACGAGCCCATTGAACCAAGAGCAGACCGTAAGGGCTCGCAAGAACTACTCCGTTCTCATGCAGCGCCTTGCATCGATCGGTAACGGCCCCGTGGCGCTTGCAGTCGGTTGCGACGAGGCGACGATCAGCCGTATGAAGCCGGAGAAGTTCGAGCAGTTCGCTCAAATTCTGGCCGTGCTTGATTTGAAGATCGTTCCCGGTGAGATGCGTTGCTTCAATCAGCGGGATATTGAAGCGATCTTTCACCAGGCCAAGCGCTGGATGGAACACGTCCAGCACGTTGATCAACTCGAGGAGGACTGACTGTGCCTTCCTTCCAGATCAATGACGCAGAGTGGGGCGCCCTGGCTGATGAGCCAGCGGACGTGTTCAAGCTGTACTGCGCCATTCGCCGGTTTATGGATTACAGGACGGGCGTGTCTGGACAGAAGCGGCGACTGAGCGAACAAATGTTCCGCGAAGAGCTGTATATTGCCCCAACGCGTGGCCGTCATGAGTCTGGATCCCCTACTAGACAAAAGGTCAGATCGCTGGTTGATCGCCTGATCACCCTAGGTGCAATAACCCCTGTTGGACCCCTTGTTTACCAGCTGCCAAATGCAGATTGGGATGGTTCGTCCAAATCATCAGCAACCGATGAACAACCCGATCAGCAACCACATCAACAACCACAAGAAATACCGGAAAACATCAATGAACCCGGTGCTTTCGCCGACCCCGACCAAGGATCAACAACCGGATCAGAATCAGGCGAACCCCTGATCAACAACCTACCTCCGATATCCGTTAATCCTATTAAATTATTAGAGCGCGGGACTTACTTCCCGATGCCGCTCGAAGGCTGGGAGCCAGATCCCAAAACCTTCAAAGCCATTGCCTTCAAAAACCAGATCCCCGTCAGCGCGGCCACCCCTGAGCTGCTCGACGCGTTCTGCTCGTACTGGTTCGTCAGGCCAGAGAAAGAGCAGTCCCAGGCCCAGTGGGAATACCAGCTGGTCGCCTTCCTGAACACCCAAATCCAATTCGCCAAAGCCAGCGGGAGCACCGCCAATGGAAACGCTCGACCCGAAAACGCTGCCCAAAACCGTCAAGGCCAGGGTGCCAAGTCAGGCCAACGCAATGCTCGAAAAGGCTCATTGCCAGCTCCAGACCAGGTGCGAGCAGCCATTGCAGAGCGACAAGCCAGAGAAGCTGTCGCAGGCGTTGATGGACAACCTTTGGATCAAGATGAGCGAGATGTACGGCCACCGCTGGACGTCGAATTTCGGCGTATCTGCTGATCTGAGTCATTCGTGGGCCACGGTGCTCAAGGGCATCACTGGCAAGCAGATCGCTAACGGTTTGAATGCACTGGTGGACAAGGCGGATGAGTTCAGCTGGCCACCTCCGGCAAACGTTTTTCGCGCCATGTGCCTGCAAGTACCTGGACTGCCATCCGAAGCGCAGGCATGGGACGAAGCCCGCTCAGGCAAGTACAGCCACAAGGCCGTGAAGATTGCTGCCGAGGCAACCAGCACGTTTGACTTGCACTCAGGCAGGAGCAACGACAAGGCGCTCAAGCAACGCTTTGAAAGGAACTACGCCATCGTCATGCGCCGTGCACAGACCGGCCAGCCGCTGGAAGGGCGCATCGCCCACGGTATTGGCAACGACAGCAGCCGGCCACGTGAACAGATCCAGCTCGAGCACTCCCGAAAGGAAGCCGAAGCGCTGGTCATCGCCCAGGGCATCCCATCAAACGGCCAATCCGCCAGGGCAATGCTGCTGGCCAAGCTCAATATCCGGAGAGACACGCATGTCTGACCTGAAACCTGTTTTGTTCGTTGTACCAGGTGAAGCCGTGGGGAAGGGCAGGCCGCGTGTCAGCACCATCGGTGGCCACGCTCGCATGTTCACGCCGCAGAAAACGGCCAACTACGAAACATTGATCGCAATGGCAGCACAGCAAGCCATGGCAGGGCGCGAACTGATTGGGGGCCCCGTACTGGTTGAAATGAAAATTCTGGTTTCCGTCGCTGCGTCCTGGTCGAAGAAGAAAACGGCCGAAGCACTGGCGGGTGATGTGATGCCAACCAAGAAACCAGACGCTGACAACGTGCTCAAGGCCATCTGTGACGGCATCAACGGCATCGTTTTCAAAGACGACGTGCAGGTGGTCAATGTGTCGCTGAGCAAGCGTTTCAGCGAAACACCGGGCGTGTCAGTGCGTGTTGTCCCTCTTGTGGGGAAATCATCATGAACCTGCCAACCCTGATCTGGACCACGCACAAGCTTGCTGATGGCTGGGTGCTGCTTTGCGTTGACGCAAGCCTTGAACTGCCGGGAGAGCCAGAGGCTTTGCTTGGGTACCGCCGTGCTGTGCATCCCTTCCACTTTGACGAGTCAAATGATCCGGTTATGGATTTCAAGCGGGTTATATCCGAAATGACTTACGTGATGGGCAGGGGGCTTGGGGTGGAGGTTCATACCTTGTCTGCCTCGCGTGCGCGCGCGTTTGGTGCTTGTGATGAAGCCCCCAGTGCTTGAGCAGATGCCCCTGTTTGCAGAGCCAGCTCGCGTATCGATCGCGCAGCATGTTCTGCACACGCCTGCGCCTGTCCGCTCAGGGCCAAAGCGCATCGACTGGTTCCGGGTCATCACGGAGGTGTTGCGCGGCGGGCACTCGATCCAGAGCGCCGCAGACGCCATCGATGTGGCCCGCACAACGCTCATTGGCTGGAAGCAGGGCGCCGAGCCGCGCTACAGCGAAGGCGAACGTTTGGTACTGCTCTGGTGCCAGATATCAGGCGAAAGCCGCGACAAACTGCCCATGGTCGCTGCAAGCGATTGGTGGGCTTATCACTCCAAACCCTGAGGAAATACCAATGCTTACCGAAGACAACGAACGCCGCGCCATTGAGCTGACTGACGCCGCTGGCCGGGCCCACAACAACAGCCTGCCCGAGCTGGCCTTGAAGCTGAGCAAGCAGGCCGAAAAGCTGCTGGGCGGTGGCCAGACCTTTGAGGAGTGGGCCCAAGAAGTAGGTGGCTTCAACCTTGAAACCTACCAAGGCCAGTACGTCAGCAAAACTACTCAGGTGTTCCAGGACTGCTGGAACGCTTCGAAATAGTCAGGATTCCGACACCCCGCCCCGATGATCCTTGCCTTCATCGCAGCCCAGCCACCGCGCTGGGCTTTTTTTTGACCCTGGAGGCAACCCATGAGCGCCCCAATCAGGAGCAACAGCATGGCCAACCCTGCGCCGGAAAGCATCGTTGAGGCAGTCGGCGCATCAGTCGCCAGTAAAGGAATGCTCACGGGGGGCGCTGTCGGCCTGGTGGGTTTCTTCTCCCAAGTCAATTGGATCGGTGTGTCAGGCGTTGCCATTGCGGTGCTGGGCTTGCTTATCAACCTGTACTTCCAGGTGCGCAAGGACCGCCGCGAACACGACGAGAGCGCTGCCCGGATCCAGGCCTTGCGCGATCAGTGCCAGAGATGAGTGCCCGCCAGCGTGTGTCCGTCGGGCTATTGACCGTGAGCCTTGCCGGTTTCGGGGCTTGGAAGGCCAGCGAGGGGTTCACTGATACCGTCGTCATCCCCACCAAAGGCGACGTGCCGACCATAGGCCACGGCTCGACACGCTACGAGGATGGCAAGCCCGTGAAGATGGGCGACACCATCACCCGTCCGCGCGCCGAGCTACTGGCTCGCAACCTGATGACCCAAGACGAGAGGCAGTTCGCTGCGTCATTGCCGGGCGTGAAGCTGCACCAGGTGGAGTTCGATGTGTACATGGACTTCACCGGGCAGTACGGCATTGGCAACTGGCGTTCGTCATCGATGCGCCGGGACCTGATCGCAGGTGAGTACTCCCAGGCATGCACCGATCTGCTCAAGTATCGCTATGCCGCTGGTTTCGACTGCTCCACGCCGGGCAACAAGCGGTGCTGGGGCGTCTGGTCTCGCCAGCTCGAGCGCAACGCCAAGTGCAAGGCAGCCCAATGAAGACTCTTGCAGGTATCTGCGCCGCGCTCGTCATTGGCCTGCTGCTGGCGTTGTGGCGTCTCGACCATGTCAGCGCCAGCCTAACCATCGCAACGAGCCGTGTAGGCGTGCTGGAAGGCGAAGCCAAGGCATACGAGCAGGCCATCACCGTCCGTGACTCAATCGACCGCCAGTATCAGGAGGCAATTCGCAATGCCGAAGATTCGAAACCTCAGCTTGTTGCTGACCTCAACTCTGGCGCTCGCGTCGTGTACGTCCGCGCCGCCTGTGTGCCCGCCAATCCCAACGCCACCGGCAGCACTGATGCAGCCACCCCCCAACTTGCAGCTGATGCTCGACAGGATTATGCCGACCTCGTTGCCGCCAACAGCAAAGTGACTGCCCAGGTGGCAGGGCTGCAGCAGTTCATCATCACCAGCTGCACGCGCAGCGTCTCGCAATAGTCGGGAAACCGACAGCTCACCTCTCCGATGCTGGCCTTCGTTGATCACAACCATCACCGAGGCCTCCAGCATGTCAGCACCAGACCTTACCCCGCAGATGCCGGGTGAACCGCTCTCAACCATTGCGCCCGATACCAGCACCGGCGCCATCACTCAAATCCCAGCCGCACCCACGTACACCGCCAAGCACAACGGTGGCGGGCGCTGGAAGGTATGGCTAACACCAGCCGAAGGCGATGCCGACTGGTTCAGTGACTTCATGGCCGCAGGTGATGGTGCCAAAGCTCAGGCCGAGGCCGAAGCCCTGCGTCTGACCGAGGGTGGCGAGCCCCTGGTACTAGATCCGCAGCACCTCAACGAGGCCACAACTCAGGCCCGCCCCGATACCAGCACCGGCGCCATCGACGCCACCACCCTGAAACAGCCAGTCATGACCAGTGAAGGCTGGTTGTGCCCTGAGCCAGCAGTTAAGGGTTAAGGCCATGGGAAGCAAGCCAAGCAAGCCGAAAGTGGTTGATGTGCCTGATCCAGCAGTTGAGGCCCAAAAAGCCGCTGATACGGCTGCGCAGAAGGCCAACGAAGAAACCGCCACCCGCAAGAAGCGCAAGGCCGAGAGCAGCTTGCTGTCGTCCGCTGGCGCCGGTGGCAGCGTCCTTGAGCAAGGTAAGAGAACCCTCGGATCATGACAGCCGACCAGATCGCCAAAACGCTGAGCACCTTGAAGTCTCTCCGCTCGCCGCATGAGTCGGTCTGGCGCGATTGCTTCGACCACAGCTACCCGATTCGTGGGAGCGGGTTTTGTACTGAACAGATCACGGCCATGGAGGCGCAGATGCGCAAGGCCAGGATGATCGATGGCACCACCACAGACGCGGCGCGGATCCTGTCGTCCGGGATCATGTCGGGCCTGACCCCGGCCAACTCCCTGTGGTTCGGCATGGACGTCGGGCAGGAGAGCGAAGACGAACGTCGCTGGCTGGACGACTCCGCCGACATTCTCTGGCAGAACATCCACGCATCCAACTTCGACGCTGCCGCCTTTGAGGGGCTGATTGACGTTGTGTGCGCCGGTTGGTTTGCCTTGTACATCGACCAGGACATGGAGAAGGGCGGTTTCACCTTCGATCTGTGGCCAATTGCGAGCGTGTACTGCTCGGCATCCAAGGCTGGCGGCAAGATCGATACGGTTTATCGAGAGTACAAGCTCACGGCTGAGCAGGCGGTCAATGAGTTCGGGGAACATAACCTCAGCGAGAGCACCCGCAAGCTGGCCAAGGACAAGCCTCAGGAAATGGTGCGCTTCGTTCATGCGATCTATCCGCGTACCACGCACATGGTCGGGGCCAGGCTGGCCAAGAACATGCCCATTGCATCCTGCAAGGTCGAGGTAGAAGCCAGGAAGCTGGTCAGCGAGTCGGGCTACCACGAAATGCCGGTGGTTGTTCCGCGCTGGATGATGATCCCTGACAGCGTTTACGCCGTTGGCCCGGTGTTCGATGCGCTGCCAGATTCACGCACCCTCAACGAGCTTTGCCGCATGGACTTGGCGGCTGGTGATCTGGCCATCGCAGGCATGTGGATTGCCGAAGACGATGGCGTGCTGAACCCACGCACGGTCAAGGTCGGGCCGCGCAAGATCATTGTGGCCAACTCAGTGGACAGCATGAAGCCGCTGCAGAGCGGATCGAACTTTCAATATGCCGAGACCAAGATCGCACGCCTCCAAGGCTCTATCCGCAAGATCCTGATGGCCGATCAGCTCCAGGCACAGGACGGTCCGGCGATGACAGCCACCGAGGTGCACGTCCGTGTGAACTTGATTCGTCAGCTGCTCGGTCCGGTGTACGGCCGCCTGCAGACCGAATACCTGCAACCCATGATCGAGCGTTGTTTCGGCCTGGCTTACCGCGCGGGGATTCTCGGCGCGGCGCCCGAGTCACTGGCGGGGCGCAACTTCACCGTGCGCTATCTGTCGCCGCTGGCCAGGTCTCAGAAGCTCGAGGAGGTCACTGCCATTGACCAGTTCGTTGCCGGTGCTGCAGCGCTTGTCGCGGTCGATCCCACCGTTATGGACAACATCGATATGGACGAGGCGCAGCGCTTCAAGGGTGAAGCCTTGGGCGTTCCGTCCGCTGTCATCCGGAGCAAGGCCGACCGGGACAAGATTCGTGAGGATCGAGCCCAAGCCCTGCAGGCGCAGCAGGAGCAGGCACAGCAACAAGTGATGCAGCAGCAGGCCGGTGAGGCCGCACTCAAACAACAGGGAGCCGCAGCATGAGCATGACCCCGGAACAAGTCGACGACATGTTCAAACGCGTTTTCGAAGATCACAACGAAGGCCGGATTGTGCTTGAGCTGTTGATCCAACGCTTTGCCAAGAACGCCTGCACCGTCGGCGGCATCGATGCCGTTCTCACCACTTACAAGCAGGCCGGGGCCCGCGAGGTCCTGGATCACGTTGTACTCCGTATCAACCGTGCCAACGGCGTTCAAGAAGACGCTAACGACCAAGAGGGTTAACGATGAACTGGTTTATTCATGGCCGACTGGGCCACTTTTACATGGCTGAAGCTGGGGAGGGTGGCGACCCATCCACACCGGCAACCCCAGCAACTGCGCCTGCACCAGGATCAGTGCTTTCCACCGGCAACACCGGCACCGACTTCATTCCCGAGAAGTACCGGACCAACAAAGAGGATGGCAGCCTTGATCTGGAAGCATCGTCGCGCAAGGTTGCCGAGGCCTACAAACACCTTGAAACCCGCATGGGCTCGGGTGATGCACCGCCAAAGACTCACGAGGAGTACGCCCCCAAGATCGAAGTGGAGGGCTTCAACTGGGATGAGTTCAAGGCTGACGAGAGCACCCAATCATTTTTGAAGGGCGCACATGCCAAAGGCCTGAACAATGACCAGGTCGAGTATGTGATTGGCGAGTACTTGAAAGCGGCCCCGGGCCTCATTGGTGGTGCGGCTGTATTGACCCAGCAGGATTGCACCGCTGCCCTCAAAGCCGTCTGGGGTGATGACCAATCGATCCGCACCAATGTCTCTGCGTCCTACCGTGCGGCCGAAGCGTTCGCCAGCCAGGGCGATGCACCGGGCAACTTCAATGCCCTGATGGCCAAGTATGGTAACGATCCGGATTTCATCGCCTTCACTGCCAACATTGGCAAAGAACTCAAGGAAGACCGTGCCATCAATGGTGGTGCCCAAGTCAGTGAGGCAGATTTTGCAGTCAAGACGGCTGAGTTGCGCCAGCAGCTGCAGGATCTACCGGCCCACGACCCGAAGCGCAAAGGCATCCAGGCTCAGCTCGACGGCATGTACGACCAGAAATACAACCAGCCTAAAACCCGCTTCTGACTCCCTCCGCAAATAGTCGGGAAACCGACACCCTCCATGCACAAACATCGTAGGCATCCCAGTAATGGGCTGGCCTGCGATGGCACGCAGATACCCAGAAAGCCCCGAGGCGCAGCAAAGCCGATGCACGCCAGGAATACCGGCCCGCGATGCGGATACCCGGCAGGCAATCCCTTATCTGCATTGGAGCGCATCTTATGTCCCAACAAATCACCGAAGCCTTTGTCCAGCAGTTTGCGGACAACTTCCGCCATCTGGCGCAGCAAATGACCTCGCGCTTTGAAACGCGGGTTTCCATCGAGCCGAACATTGTCGGCATGTCCAAGTCTGTTAACCGCCTGGGTCAACGTACTGCGCAGCGTCGCACCCAGCGACACGCAGACACCCCGATCAATGATCAGCCACACAGCACGCGCTTTGTGGATCTGTTCGACTGGGACGACGGCGACATGATCGACGACCAGGACAAGATTCGTATGTTGGTTGACCCAACATCGGACTACGTCAAGGCAATGGTTGCAGCGCTCAATCGTGCGAAAGACGACGTGATCATCGCCTCAATGGGCGGCAACTCGCGCTCGACCACCGGCAACGTCATCTTGCCAGTTGCCCAGAAAATCGTTGTGGGCGGCACTGGCTTGACCAAGGCCAAGATCATTCAGGCCCGCAAATTGTTCCGTCGTAACGAAGCGGACAACCACAACGGTGAAGAGCTGTTCATCACCTACACGGCTGCTGCGGCTGCCGACATTCTCGCGGACGCCACCTTGACCAGCGCTGACTACATGGCCGGCAAGTTCCTGCAGGAAGGCGATGTGGAAGGCAAGTGGATGGGTTTCACCTGGATTCCATCTGAACGCACCCCTTACGACGGCGCTACTCGACGCCTGTACGCCTGGGCCAAGTCTGGCGTAACGCTGGGCAAGGGCGCCGATATCACCACCAAGGTCGGCGAGGATCCAGGCAAGGGCTTCAACGTCCGGATCTATGCCAAGCAGTCCATCGGTGCTGTACGGACTGAGGAAGAGAAGGTGGTTGAAATCGCTGTAACCGAGGCCGCGTAAGCGGCTTTGGCTTTTCCTCTCAGTCCAGATTTAGGAGCCACACCATGGCAACCGTAAACGCATTCGTAGCCGCAGCCCGTGCGGCGCTCCCACAGCAGTTGGTTAAGCCCAATCTGCAAGGCGCTGACATTCAGATTTTGGTCAGCACCTACACCGTTCCTGCTGGTGGCGTTGCCATCGGCGACAAAATCTCCTGGGGCTTTATCCCGTTCGGTGCTCGCCTGATGCCTGGCACCAAGTTGTACTTCGGGGCTGGCGCTGCGTCCTCAACCATCAACCTGGGCGATCCGGTTTCGCAGGCTCGCTACCTCGCTGCCACGTCTGTTGCTGCTGCTGGTAACGCTGTGGCTGAGGCTCAGTTTGCCAACGGTGGGTTGTTTGAAGTGGCCGTGGCCCAGCAAGGCCTGGCCACTGACCAAAGTGAGCTGCTCTCCACTGTTGCAGGTGCAGCGTTGCAGGCAGGCCAAGTAATCACGTTGGTTGCGCAGTACGCCGGACAGAACTGATTCGCGGCGGCCATGGATGGCAATAACTTACCGGGGCCGCGTGCCCCGGTCTTTTTATCTGGAGGTTTTGAGGATGAGCATGGCCACCGGTGTATCAATCTGCTCCAACGCGCTGCTGATGCTGGGCGCGCAGACCATCAACGACTTTGCAGACCAGTTGAACCTGGATAGGGCCAAGCTTTGCGCCAACCTGTATCCAACAGTGCGCGACGACATGCTGCGCTCTCACCCATGGAACTGCGCTATCAAACGGGCCGTTCTGGCCCCTGATGCGGTAGCCCCTGCGTTTGGATACACGCATTCCTTTGAGTTGCCTGCTGACTTCATGCGCGTGCTCGAGGTGGGTACCAACGGTTCCCAGATTGATTACTTGGTTGAGGGTCGCACGATCCAGGCTGACACCACCGTGCTCGAGCTGCGTTACGTGTTCCGCAACGAGGTTGAAAACACATGGGATGCGCACCTGGTTAAGCTGGTGACGCTGGGCATGGCTGCGGCATTGGCATATCCGGTGACCCAGTCCTCCGCCTTGCAGCAGTCATTCGAGCAAAAGCTTGAAATGACACTCAAGCGTGCGCGCGCCGTTGACGGTCAAGAGGATCCGCCACAAACCCTTGGTGACGAGCGACTGCTGCGGGCTCGTTTCGGAGGTGGCTGGTAATGCCTCGTCTGACACTGATCCAAACCAATTTCACTGCCGGTGAAGTCTCCCCGCGCATGCTGGGCCGGGTCGATCTTGCCCGGTACCAGAACGGCGCCGAAATCATTGAGAACGCTTGGCCGGTCATTCATGGCGGCTGTGTTCGTCGTGACGGCACGTTGATGTGCGCCCCCGCCAAGTTTCCTGACAAGAAGTGCCGACTGATCCCTTACGTCTTCAACGCCTCGCAGGCGTACATGGTTGAGTTTGGTGATTTTTACGTGAGGATCTTCTTTGCCGATGGCAGCTACAGCGGTATCGAGCTAGTCAGCCCTTATAGCCACGACATGCTTGAGCGCATGGATTACGTGCAGGGTGCTGACACCATGTTCATTTTCAACAATGCCGTGCCTGTGCAGAGGCTACGCCGCATCACCAATGCTGAATGGACCCTTGCCCCTGCACCGTTCGTAACCAAACCCTTTGACGAGAAGGGTATAGACTTTCTGACCCAGATCACACTCAGCGACCCAGCTGTTGGCATCGGTCGCACAGCAACAGCCGCAGAGGCTGCCTTTCTGGCTGCTGATGTTGGCCGTGAAATCTGGGCTGGTGGCGGCATCGCTCGTATTACGGCAATCACCAGCCCGACAGTGGCCACTGTTGAGGTGCTCAACGCATTCAGTGCAACCACGCGCCCCACCTGGTCTTTGAAAGGATCACCGCAAACCACCAATACCTTGAGCGCTTTCACCCCTGTGGGTGGGGTCGTCACCATGACGCTGGGTCTTGCCGGCTGGCGCGCCAACGACATTGGTAAGTTCGTGAAGATCAATGGTGGCCTGCTCGAGGTCAGTGCTTACACCAGTCCCACAGTGGTGTCGGGCATCATCCGATCAGCTCCCACGTCCGTTGTTGCGTCACCTGCCAATGCCTGGTCGCTTGAGGCTTCGGTCTGGAACGATGTGGACGGTTACCCGGGTGCAGGCACCCTGTACGAGCAACGCCTTGCCTTGGGTGGCTCGCCGAATTTCCCCCAAACCATATGGGAGTCGCGCACTGGGGAGTACCTGAACTTCGAGTTGGGTACCAAAGACGATGACGCTATTTCCTACAACTTGTCGTCTGACCAGATCAACCCGATTTTGCACATAGGCCAGATTAACGCCCTGATTCCATTGACCTATGGCGGTGAATTCACGGTCAGTGGCGGGGTAGAGAAGGCAATCACCCCGACCAACATCCGTGCAAAAAACCCATCCGTGTATGGCTGCAACCGTGTACGCCCTGTGCGCATTGGCAACGAGCTGTATTTCATTCAGCGTTCCAACCGCAGGCTACGGGCCATGGCCTATAAGTACGATTCCGACACCTTTGGTTCGCCTGACATGTCCGTGCTGTCTGAGCACGCCACCAAGTCCGGCATCATCGACATGGCGTATCAGCAGGAGCCTGAGTCAATTCTCTACATGGTGCGTGCCGATGGCGTGATGGCCACCATGACCGTGGATCGTGACCAGGACGTTGTTGGTTGGGCCCGCCAGATCACTGACGGGGCTTTTGAGTCTGCGGCATCGATCCCTACTGCCGATGGTGATCAGGTATGGGTGGTGGTGCGCCGCAACGTGAATGGCCAGAACGTGCGCTACATCGAGCGCTTCACCGCCAATGTTCGCGTCGACTCAGGCGTGAATGCTGTGAGCGCTGAGGGTCAGGCCGTATGGGGTGGGCTCTCACACCTGGAAGGCAAGATGGTGGATATCGTTGCTGACGGCGTTGTCATGCAACAGCAGCTGGTCACCGGTGGCCAAGTCACCATTCCCCGTAACGCACTCACCACTTCGATCGGTCTCAACTTCAAGACTCGGATCAAAACGCTAACCCCTGAGGTTTCCGGCAATACCGGCAGCGTGCAGGGCAACAGCATGCGCATCGGCGAGGTGTCGCTGCGATTCCTCGAAACCATCGGTTGCAAAATCAATGGCCAAACCGTGGCGTTCCGCAACCTCGGGGCTCAGGTGCTCGACAAGCCACCAGCTTTGTTCACAGGGGTTCACCGCATGGAGAACCTCGGGTGGGATCGTGGCCAAGCCACTTTGGAAATCTCCCAGGACCAACCGCTGCCATTCCATCTGCTGTGCATCATCAAAAAAGCAACATTCAACGACTGAGGGGACACCATGATCAGGCCTGCCAAACACTCCGATGTTCCCCGCCTTATTGAGCTGGGCACGTTGCTGCATGCCACCAGCAGCTATTCAACGATGGCTTTCAACGCGGCCAAATCGGGCAACTTCCTGCATGAGCTGATCAATGGGCCGAACGGCGTGGTGTTTGTGGCTGAGGTCGAAGGCGTTGTGGTCGGCGGCATGGCGGGGGCGGTCGTTGATCAGTGGTTCAACGATGACCTGGTGGCTTATGACTACTCCCTGTTCATTGACCCCACCACGCGTCATGGCGTCACGGCTATTCGCTTGATCCGTGCTTTCGAAGCCTGGGCCCTGATCAAGGGCGCCAAGCATATGCAGATGGGTATAGGCACCGGCGTAAACGTCGAGGGCACATCCCGGCTGTATCAATCATTGGGGCTTGAGTTGTTCGCGCCCCTATTTCAAAAGGAGCTTATCTAATGGCCGCTGGCGCTGCGTTTATGGCTGCATATGGTGGGTACATTGCTGCTGCTGCGGCTGTTGCGGGCACCGCGTACTCAGTTTACTCGGGCAATCAGACGGCCAAGCAGGCAGGTCTCAACGCTGACGCGCAGTCAGAACAGGCTCAGAAAGACGCTGATGCCGCTGCAAGCGCTTCGGTAGTGCAAGCTGACCGTATACGTCGCTTGGCCCGTAACCAGTCCAGTGAGGCCAATGCTGCACTGGCTGCCTCGGGTGTTGAGACTGGCGCCGGTACCGCAATCAACATCAACGAGGAAATTATCGGCAACGCCGAGGAAGACGCTGCGCTGACCATCTTCAACGGGCAAAACCAAAAGGCCCGCGGTTACGTTGATTCCAGCAATTACAAGCTGGCAGGCAGCCAGGCTCAGTCGGCGGCAAACTCTCAGGCCGTGGGCAGCGTGCTGAACACTGGTTCATCGCTCGCCATGATGGGCTGGAAGGCATCAGTTAACGGCACAGCACCGAGAGTTGGGGGGAACGCCTAATGGCACAGATCCCTCTTGGTAATTTTGGCCAGGTCAATGTGCAGCAGGATGTTGTACAGAACCGCGTCATAACCCCTGATCCCGGCCTGCAGAACCGGGGAGCACAGAAAGTGGCCAGCACACTGGTCAATGTCGGCCTCAATATCATGGATGAGCGGATCAAAGAGGATCAGGCCCTTGCTCGAGTAAAAGCCAGCAACGCAGTGATCGACCGTGAGTCGCAAATCAAGACCATTGCTACCGATCTTGATGAGCAGATGCGTACCGGCCAGTTGAGTTATGAAAAATCAGAGGAGGCCTACAGCACCGCCGTGGCGCAGCTGGAGCCACTGCAAACTCCCGGTCTTAATGAAGCTGAGCAGGGCGCAATTGGCAACTCACTGAAACGCATCCAGCTGGGCGGACTGGAGAGCGTGCGCACGGCCTCTGCTAAGGGGCGCATCCTCTCGGCCCAGAGTGATCTGACATCGCGCATGGACATGTTGGGCAAAGATGCTGCCATGCCCGGGGCAAATGTCGAACAGATCAACGCGCGGATGGATGCCGAAGATATTGATACAGCAGGGCGCTTGGCGTTCGGCGAGGGGTGGACCAGTAAGAAACAGGAATTTAAGGATGGTAACTGGTCTACGCATGCCACCCAGCGCGTTATTGAGTCGCGCGAGAGCTTGGCCAGCCTGCAAAAGGTCGAGCATGACCTCACGGCTGAGGACGGTTTCTATTCCAAAAAGCTTGATCCGGAGAAGCGTAACCAGTTGCTGAACACTGTCAGTGGCCGGATTTTCCAGGTGAAGGAACATCAGCAGCGCCAGGCAGAAATGCGTGAGATGAAAGCCGAGCGGGTACTCACCCAGATGGACCAGCAGGCAGCTACCGGGGTGCCACCACCACCAGCGCTCCAGCAGCGTTGGAAGTCTGTGTTATCTGGCACCTCCGTCGCAGGCGAATTCAATACACGTATGCAGGAGATGAGCGAGGTGCAAACCCTGCTGCGGGCACCACTGGCCGAGCAGCAGCAGTACATCGACCGCAAGCGTCAGCAGATGCAGGTCAATGGTGCCAGCGTTGCCCAGCAGGCCAATGTCACCCGATTGCAAACTGCTGTCGATTACAACACCAAGATGCTGCGTGAGAACCCGCTGACCTTCAACGCAATGCGAACCGGTGTCGATGTGGAGCCGCTCGACGTTTCTGGAGTTATGACCCAAGAAGGCCAGCAGAAGCTGGGCGAACAGATCGCTGATCGTTTCGACGTGGTCAACTCTGTGCGCAAGGCATACGGTCCGGAGGTTGCTCGCAACCCATGGAAGCCCGAAGAGCAGACCATGCTGAAATCGCTGCTTGAACAGGCGGATGACGGCACTAAATTGCAGGTGCTGGGTGTTATTGCCAGCTCATCCCCTTCGGGCGCGGAGTACGCCGCAGCCATCAAACCGCTTATTGCTGACCAGCCCATCACTATGCTCGCGGGCATGGCTCAGTTCCGTGGGCTCAAGGGGGCTGATGGTACTGACGTTCCCCGGACCCTGCTGTCTGGCGCCAAGGTACTTACTGACAAATCAACGCCAATGCCCAAGGACGCTGTGTTTCGGGAGTCATTCGACAAAGCCGTCGGCAATGCATTGGTACCTGGTACACCGCAGCGGGAGCAGGCGTATCTGGCATTCAAGTCGTTGTATGCCGGTATGTCCGGGCCCAAGGGAATCAAACACGATGGGCCTGCTCCGGAGCTGGATCGTGACTTAGCTGATCAGGCTGCTGAAATGTCTACAGGCGGCATCATGGAAAGGGGCGGCGACAAGGTGATCAAACCATACGAAATGGAGGAGGGGACTTTCAACGCGCTTGTAGATATGCAGCTTGAAGGCCTATCCATGCACAGCAAACTCCCTATCAGCCAACTGGAGGACATGCCTCTATCTCCGGTACCGGGCAAGGAAGGCTCGTATTACTTGATGAATGCGGGCCGGGTGCAGGTTGATCCGGTGACTAATCAACCCATGGTGGTGAAAGTCAAATGAGCTGGCTCGATGGATTGGTCGAAGACAATGAGGCGCTGAGCCAGGACCAGCGCCTTGATCGTACAAATGAAAAACTCAAACCGGGGTTCTTCACTGGCGCCCTTGATGTTGTAGGTCCAAACCTTCTGCGCGGCGGCATCGAGGCCGGTACCGCAGTTGAATCTGGACTCAGCTCGGTCTGGCAAGGCGGGCTGGATGCTACCGCTAGCCTGTTGCTGCCCGAGCCGAAGTTCGGCGGGACACCCAACGTCACCAGTGCCGAAGAGGCCAGCCAAGAAACACTGGGCGAAGGTGTTGGTGAGATGGCCAAGGCTTATCGGCCTGCCCCTACAGAGGTCGGTGTTGCCGGCCAGATCATCGGTGAAGCTGCTGCGATCCTCCCGCGTACATTGGCAGGTGCTGTTCTTGCTGGGCCAGCTGGCGCCGCTGCCGCTGCGGGTGGCCCAGCAGGCTACTCGCGCAAGCGCACGGCTATGGAAGAGGGTATTGACGAGTCAACGGCTACTTGGCTGGGTATCACGGAGGGTGTCGTTACCGGGGTGGGAGCGGCTATTCCTGCTGCTGGTTTTGCGAAAACCCTGATCGGTGATGCCGGACTGGCCATTGGCGCCAACGTTGGGCTGGGCCTGGCTCACCGTTCGACCTCTGCTCAGATATTGGAGTCGAGTGGGTATCACGCTCAGGCTGCGCAATACCGTGCGCTCGATGCTACAGCCATTGCCACGGATGCCATTTTAGGCGCCGCGTTCTTTGGTATCGGTCGAGCAACCATGCGCCGACCAACCACGGACCAGGTCGATGCAGCTTTGGCTGATCGCAACGCCCAGCATGCCGACATTGATTCGGCGCCCGGGTTGCCGGTTGATTCTCGATCAGCCGTTGCCCACCAGGATGCTTTGCGCGCGGCCATCAATTCGATCAACCGCGGTGAACCTGTTGTATTGCCGGACAACATCCAGTCGGCCAGCTTCTTGCGGGCCGGTGATGAGTCTCCAGTGATTGCGCCAAGTCGTGATCAAGCGTTGGCCAGCGCCAGGGAGGAACTGTTGCCGGTAGTGCGTGCCGAAGCTGAGCAAGCTGCAGCCGGTAGCCTGCCAAACGTTCGTGATATTCGCGCAGAGCTGGCCACCGTCAGTAAAACCCTTGATGACCTGGACAGCACCTTCCGCGCCAAAGCCAAAGAATTTCAGGGGCAGGGCCTAGGCCGAAAAAAGGCCGAGCAGTCTGCGCGCAAGGCCATTGCCGAGGAAAGATCGCAGTTGGTTGGTCGTCAATCCGAATTGAATGACAGTCTGACCGGCAACCGCTCCGCCGAGCAGGCCCGGGCAGAGCTGAATGCCCTTGATCGTGGTGAGCTGCCTGCGCGCCTTGATGAGCGCTTTAATGCACGAGCAGATGAAATCATCCAAGGCTTTCAGCGCAAGCCATTGGCGGATGGTGTTGCTGCAGCCAAACGAGCCATGACCCCGCGCCAGATTGATGAGAGAGCCGCTCGAGAGGAGCTGGATGTGCTGGTGCGTGAATACGAGGCTACCTTGCCGCGTGAGCCGGTAGAGGCTCCGGCGCCGAAACCCGACTTACCAGCAGGTGGTAAACCAGCAGCCCCGAAAGTTACCACTCCTGATAAATCGGGCCCTGAGGTGGTAAGCGGAGGTGGTAAGCCGGATGGTGAAGGGAGACCAGCTTCCCGGGCTGAGTCCGCCGAGTTGCAGTTGTTGCGCGGAGCTGTGGCCCGAAACCCAGAGGCACTAGTGCGAACGGGCTATGACGCTGATGGCAACCCGACCAGTGCTCGCGCAGATCAAGTGCTTGCTGAGATTGAGGCTGAACACGCTGTCGGTGTTCGCGAAGCGTCTTCATACACAGCTGCCATTGGTTGCTTGCTGCGCCTGTAACGCCATCTCAAATAGTCGGGAAACCGTCTACCTCTCCCTCATAGGCTTGCTTTCATTCCCACTGGAGGCAAGCCCATGGCGATGCGCGCTGATTGCATCAAAGAAGTTGAACAGGCCATTGGCCGTCCGCTCAAAAAGGCCGAGGCCCAAGCGATCGAGGACAAGATCAGCTTTCACATCCGTGACTTGGCCCGCACCGATCCCGCCAAATTCAACTCCATGACCGAACAGCAGCGTCAGTTGGCCGCTGCTCAGGCCGCCATGGTCGACCACTTGGCCAGCGTCGATAAGGCAGCGCAGCGCAAAGGGCAGAACCTGCTGGCGCAAACCCGCGAGCTGGCCAACCAAGAGACCCGAGCTGCGGTCATTGGGGGCAAGCAGCCTTTTACCTCTGCTTTGTTTGAGCGCCTGCGCCAGGTGGACAGCCGTATCAAGGGTGAGCGCAACCGGGCGTTTGGCTCGATCATGGAAACCATCGATGCTGCCGCCCCCAAGTTTTTGGGCATGATCACCAACAAGGCCGCTGAGCGTGACTTTGTGCACGAGGTGTTCGGGCGCGACACGGGCAACCAGCTAGCCGCGACGGGTGCCAAGGTATGGCGTGAGCAAATGGACGCTGTCCGGGAACGGCAGAACGCCGCCGGCGCGAACATTGGGCGGCTCGACTACGGCTGGCTGCCGCAGCCCCACAGCCTGGTGAAAGTTCGCAGGGCAACTCCAGATGCTTGGGCTGCTTTTGTGTTGAACCGGCTGGATCGCAAGCGCTATTTGAATGAGGACGGCACGCAGATGAATGATGCGGCCGTTACTGACTTCTTGCTGGCTGCCCACGAAACCTTGAAGACAGACGGCCTCAACAAAATGACGCCGGGCGCTGCAGGTGGCGCAAGCCGCGCGGCCAAACACGACGATGCCCACCGGCAAATTCACTTTAAAGACGGTGACTCATACCTCGAGTACATGCGGGACTTCGGGCCAACGTCAGTATTTGAAGCGATGCAGGGCTCCGTGCATGCCCAAATCAAGGACACGGTCATGATCGAGCAGCTCGGGCCTAACTCTGCTCAGACTTATCGCCTGCTGCATGACACGGCCAAGATGAAAGATGGTAAGGGTGACGGCTTCTTTTCCGGTACCGAGTTTGGCGCAACACCGGACATGGTGTGGAACGTGCTAAATGGCAGCTTGGGCGTCCCGGTTAATGCTCGCTTTGCTGAGTTCAACCAGGGTATCCGTAACTTCATGGTGGCGGCCAAGCTACAGGCTACTTTGATCACATCTATGGTCGGCGACATGCAGTCGCTGGCTATTACCAGCGCGTACCACGGGCTACCCATTGGTAAGACGCTGGTGAGCGCCCTCAAAAGTGTTTCTCCAGAGTACCGCGCCGAAGCTGCGCGCATGGCCATAGGCATGGATAGCATCACTTCGGACATGGTCACCTTCCACACTGACAACCTGTCCGCTGGTTGGACCTCGAAGCTTGCCAACGCAACTATGAAAGTCACCCTGCTGGAGGGGTGGACCACTGCGATGCGTCGCGGATTCTCGGTTGAGATCATGTCGCGCATGGCCAGCGACACCCGCAGCCCTTGGGGTTCCGACCCGAAACTACAGGCACGGCTCGAGCGCTACGGCATCAACCAGGAAGATTGGGCTGTCTGGCAGGCAGCATCGCCTGAGAACTGGCGTGGTCAGAACATGCTCACTCCTGAATCTATTGCGAGACTGCAAGGATTCAGTGCAAAGCAGAAGAATGATGCCGTCGGCAAGTTGTTGGGATACATCCAGAACGAGGCTGAATTCACATCAATCCTGCCGGGCCTGATGACGCGAGCAACCCTGCGCCAGGGGACTCAGTCAGGCAGCATCGGCGGCGAGTCCCTGCGCCACCTGACCCTGTTCAAGTCCTTTGGTGTGGCAATGTTTGAACGCCACTGGAAGCGCGCCGCACAGATCGAAACGACCGCAGGCAAGCTCGCCTATTCCGCGTCGGTGTTCACTGGCCTGCTGATGGCTGGCGCAATGACCAACCAGTTGATGGACATCATGAACGGGCGTGACCCGCGCAACATCAATGATCCCAAGTTCTGGGTGCAGGCTGCTTTGCGTGGCGGTGGTGTCGGGATCTTCGGCGACATTCTAAATACCGGCCTCGGTGGCGATAACCGTGGTGGTCAGTCAAACCTAACGGGCTTGCTTGGCCCTGTATACGGCACAGCCGCTGATGTTGGCCTGACGGCCGGCAGCGTCTTCAAGATGGGTACAGAGCCTGCCGACGTGGGAGCGAACCTTCTCCGTATCGGCTACCAGAACACCCCATTTATTCGCAGCTGGTACACCAAAGCGGCGTTTGAGCATGCCGTTTTCCATGACATGCAAGAGCTGCTGTCCCCGGGGTACCTGCGCCGGATGACGCGCCGTGCACAAAAAGACTTCGGGCAATCGTTCTGGTGGGAGCCGGGCGAAGCAACTCCCGATCGCGCACCAAACCTTGGTGCCGCTGTGGGAGCGAGTCGATGAGACTGGATCAAATAGCTCGTCTGCAGGAGTTGTCGGTTGGCTTAGCTGACGTGGTGATCAATGAGGCGGACCCTTCTACGTGGCCAGGTGCTGGCAAGCCTGCTGCTGAGCTGACTCAGGAAGAGCGTGGAAATCGGTACTGGTCGAAGAAAAATGCGGCGGCATCGATGACCCTGCTGGTGAAGGTCATGAACATCACCAGCACTCTGTCCAAGGATAAAGACCCATCCCTTCATGATCAGGAAAAGGAGCTTGACGAAGAGGTAGCCCAGGCTGAACGCCAGGCTATGGCGCTGCTGGAGCGAGCAAGCAAGGGCGCCAATGTCCACTAAGGTGTCGCTGCTGGTCTTCTTCCTGATGTGGGCGAAGCGCATGCGTTGGGCGGTACCGGACATTCACGTCCGGGCCTGCTACTGGCTGGAGCACCGCGGCAACCTTGCGGTGCTTCGCTGTTTCCGTGGGTTTGGTAAGTCCACATTGCTGGCTGTGTACAACGCCTGGCGGTACTACTGCGACCCAACCTATCGAATCCTGCACCAGTCGGAGTCTGACCCGACGGCTTACAAGACCAGCCGGGACACTCAGAACGTCATTCGCAATCATCCGTTGACTCGCCACCTGCTGCCCCATAACCAGGGCACAGTTGAACAGTGGTGGGTTCTGGGTGCGGTGGATAGCCGAAACGGCAGCATGTTCGCCAAAGGCATCCTGTCCAACGTCACCTCTGCCCGGGCGGATGAATGTCAGAACGATGATGTTGAGGTACCGCGCAACATCGGCACGCCCGAAGCGCGAGAAAAGATGCGGTACCGGCTGGGTGAACAGATCCACATCATGGTGCCAGGGGCACGCCAGCTGTTCATCGGCACCCCGCATACCCATGACAGCCTCTATGACGAGGTAGAGGGCTTGGGGGCTGACTGCCTAACAATTCGCATGTTTGGCCAGGAGTACCGCATTGATGACGCCAAGCTCAACGCTTACGACGTGCCGTTTGTTCCGGACGTGGTGTTTTCCGGTATTGGCAAACATGCCCGGTTGTTGGTGCTGGGCGTTGATTATCAACTGACGAAAACCGGCATTGCCTTCTTTACACCGCCCGGTACGTTGGTCGATTGCTACGCCGGTAGCGCATGGCCTGAGCGTTTCAACGCCGCAGAACTGGCCGACCGCCGCAAGAAAACCCGCACCATCAATGAATGGGATTCGCAGTACCAGCTCCACTCGAAACCCATTACGGAGGTTCGTTTGGATCCGGCACGCATTATCCCTTACGACGTACAGCCCACCATGCGGCACGCGAACAACGCCGTGGCCATGTTCTTGGGTTCGACCCAGATCGTCGGTGCAGTGGCGTATTGGGACTGCTCGCTGGGCAAGATCAAGTCAGACGCCTCAGCCTTCACGTTGCTACTGACCGATGCGCGCGGCCAGCTCTACTGGCACGTTGCCGAGGGCTTGACCGGTGAAATCGCCGAGTTTGATAGTCGCGACCGAATTGTTGGTGGTCAGGTGCACCAGGTGCGAGAACTGGTCATCAAGTACCAGATCTCCCGCGTCATCGTTGAAACCAACGGGCCGGGTGGATTCGTTCCAACGATTCTGAAACAGGCGCTCAAGGGCACCGGGTGCGGGGTAGGGGAAGAATACTCGAGCACCAACAAACAGAAACGCATCCTTGATGCCTTTGAATCGCCGTTGTCGGCCCGCTTCTTGTGGGCACACGTCGACGTACTGCGCGGCCCGCTGTGGGACCAGATGCGCGATTTCAACCCGGCATTGACCAATCAGGCCGACGACTACCTCGACTCAGGCGCTGGCGCCATCAGCCAAACCCCCGTACGCATTGGCCGAATAGTCGGGAAACCGACAGAGGCCCGGCGTGACGATTGGCGTCCAGATGCGGGCGTCCATGAAGTTCAAGTGGACTACTAACCCGCCACCACCAAGGGGCAGACCATGGCAGTTCCAGAAGGACCCACCGACAAGCGTTACACCGGCAACGGTGTGACAAAGATATTCACCATCCCCTTCTTGCTACTGTCCGCGACCGATATAGACGTTTTTATTGACGGGGTAGAGATAAGTTCAGGGTTTACCGTCACCAATGTTGGCTATCCCACCAGCACCCTTACATTCGCGGTAGCACCAGATGATCAAACCGATATCTATCTGCAGCTAGACGTTCCGTTTGAGCGCCTGAATGACTATCAGGAAAATGGTGACTTTCTTTCCTCAACGGTTAACCGGGACTTCGACAGAATTTGGCAGGCGCTCAAGCAGCTTCTGCGCTGGGCGAGCCGCTCGTTGCGTCTCGGTTATTTCGACGTCGACGGGAGAGGCTGGTACCAGGCAAAGGGAAATGGGATTCGCGATCTGCATGACCCGGTTAACTCTCAGGATGCAGTAACAAAAAAATATGCTGATGAGCTGACGCTCGATACGACTCAATACACCGATACGCAAATGCTTCGTACGGTAAGAGTTTCAAACGGGGAGATACTCACTCAGTTGCCGCTAGCCTCATCCCGCGCCAACAAGGTTATGGGGTTTGATGCTGCTGGTCAGCCGATTAGTGTTTTGCCTGCGAGTGGGTCAGGCACTGAGTTGGCGATCGACCTCGCCAACCCTGTGGACCCTAGCAAGGGTGGTGGGATGGTAGGTTTATCCTATGGTGGCACCGTTGCGAATGCTCTTCAGCATGTTGTGCCTTTGGCTCCTACGAGTGCTGCCGTGTTTGCTGCTTTTGAGTATGCAGGCTTGCATGGCCTGTCCGTCGAGATTCCTGATGGTGTTTATACAGGACCCGATATTTTTTATAGTAAGCCTGTCTCTGTTGTGCTGCGTAAGAATGCCTTCCTAAACTTCGGCCTTGAACTTTCTGGCCGGGACGCAATGAAGTCCGCATCGGTTACTCTTGCTGGTGACTTCGACGCTTACCCTGCTGGCACAACGACGTTTAATGATAATTTCTCAGCATATACTGCTGGTGATATCGTCATGATAGAGCTGTCGAATGGCGGGAGCCAAGCATATAACGAAGCAGGTTTCGATTTTGCCGTAGTGCAATCCGCCTCATCAGCCCAGCTCGTACTTACTACCGGTACTCGACTGGCCTACCGGGCGCCCACTATCAGCAAGCTAAGTAATGCCGCTAGATTTACAGGAGCGCTAGCGAAGGGTTCAATAGATATACCTGGAGACTACGCTGCCCAGTTTTCGGTTGGCGAGATGATCCGCATCGAAAACATCGACGGCGTTTCTGGGGTTGAGGGAAGTTCGTTTTACTTTGAATTCGTAAAGGTGACCGCAGTTGATGCCTTCAAGGTCGCGCTTGAAGCGCGCACGCAAGCATCCTACTTAAACCCCTGGCTTATAAAGGTAGATGCACTGACTGACGTAAGCATTTCAGGAGGCCGGATACGCAGACTGACAGCTGCCAATAACCTGGAGCTTAGCCTTGATCGGGTCAGGAGTGATCGACAGATAGTAATGAAAGGCTATGGCCACCGCATAGTCGCGCAGGAGAGTCGTGGTCTTGGCGATCCGTCCACCTCAAATCTCACATGGGTCTGGAATGCGGACGTCTCCACAGCAAAAGGCGGAGGGAGCGTCGGGGTTACGGATAACGCTGCTCTTAAATTCATGAGCTGTCCAGGGCTTACCCTTGATGGAGCAAGAGGCTACAACACCAAGGCTACAGCTCAAGGTAACTACAGCGTTTATATCGACTTTTTTTATACTCCGTACAAGATATGGAATTCGAGCGTTATCGCTAAAAATATACGTGGCGTTACTCCTAATGGTGGAAGCCCTCGGTCTGTCTGGATGACGGGCCTGGAAAACTCGACAGTCGACATTCTCGGTGGTCAAGCATTTATCCAGTCTTCTGTAGATACAAATGTGGTAGTTCAGGCGGCAGGGCATCATCTTGAGATAGCGGACTTAGTTGGATGTGCTGTCATCACTGATTGCAAGACGGTATCTTGGCAAGGATGTATTGATAGCACGATTAACGGTAAAACAAGAGACTCACAGGGCACCACCACAGGTAATCGGGTGGTCTGGGCAAGGGCATCAGCTGGTAAACACCCCGTTACTGGAGAGGTCTACCTGACAGGGTCTAATAATGAATTCAATGTGAGCTGCCTAAGTTCTAATCCTGCTGATACAGCGCTGTACGTGCAGAACCAGGACTCACCACTTTTTGGCGTGGGCTGTCGCGATAAGTTCGGGCTGTTGGCGTCTATTACATTTGGTTCGGGAGTGACTAGCCCTCGCATGGCACCTAATTTTCTGCGTAATGAGATTCCTGTTAGCAGCTCTTGGGTGTCAGCAAGGATTAAGGGGTACATTAACTTTGATGGTAACTATCAGGATGGGGGGTTTATCATGGATGGTAACTACGTATTTGTCACCTCTGGCAAGTTGAGGATTCATACGGCTCGGCCTACTTCTTCCGGAGTGGGAGTGGTCGTAGGTTCGCAATCCTGATCGATGGCCTGCGAGGATATGACTCGCAGGCCATCGAACTACTTTATTGTTTTTTAAGTGTTGGTGTTCTTGAGGGGCTATGATTGCTTAGATTGGAAGGGTTATTAGTTGCGTATTTTGTTTGTTTTTTATAAAAGTAGCCTGCGCAAAATATGATAAATGACATTACTTTGTAAGACATATATATGTCGATCATGAGCATGTTTACGGCGAAAGCGATAGTCATTAATCGCATTGTTGCATTCAAGTTTTTTATCAAAAGAAAAAACGCTACGAATGTCGCAGAACCAATGATTCCCCACTCTGTGAGAATGCGCAACCAGCCGCCGTCCAAGGCATTGCCAAATGCTCCGGAGCCAACCCCGAACAGAATGAATAAGGGGGATGATAGGAACAGCTTAATTGCGTAAATCCATTTTATTCCCCTCATGCTCCAGCTTGTATCTAAGTCGCCACCCTTAAGGACTCCGAGCTCATCCCAGGTTGGTATTTCGTCTTTTAGCTGAACATTACTGTAGCTAGAAGTTAAGGACTCGATATTGTCCCAGCTTGCTAGGCTTTCAGAACGACTGGAAACTCCTGAGCCATCAAATACCGCGATTGCGACAATTAATGCTGGAATCAAAAAAAAGGACTTTTTCAGGATCGAAGTGATGCTGGAAGCTGATATGAAGTAGGCTAAGGTTATGGCGGCTTGTGCTACCAAGGACATGCGAGATCCGTTAAGTAAGATTACCGCCGTGGCAATTATAAGGATCGCATATTTTTTCAGGCTGGATTTCTCGTTTACCAAGAAGTAGCAGCAAATGAAGTTTAAAAGAACCCCTAGCTCCCATGGGCCACTTGTGATGCCGACTACTCGCTCGGAAACATCAGGGGTATATCCTCGTACTGTGAATCCACCTATTACGTGAGCGTACTGTAAAAGTGCTATGGTTACATTGACCGCAAACACAACAGTCATCATTGATTTTAATGAATAGCCAACACTGAAGAAAATTCTGCCCAGATAGAAAAATATAAAATACTCTGCGAATCTTATTGGGAATAGAATCGTTCCTCTGTTATATCCTAGTGAATTTATTAGAGTTCCAGCGGTTATGACGAGTAGGAAGATAAAGAATTTTTTCTCGAATAGGCTGAGTGGTGGTGCCTTCCTGTTAATCATTTTGGTGCTGAATATGAGCGATGCCATTAGTAGTATTAGCGCATCGTCTATTCGTAGGCCGGCATTAAATCCCTCCACGCCTATTATGTTGATCTTTGGCAGTATAAATAGTGCCAAGACTACAGCGTAAATAAAGTAAGGCATCGCTAATCCGTGCTAAGTAGTAGGTGTTTACCACCCAATTGTCCCCTAGTCACTGCAGTAGGCGCAAGATAAAAGCAGGCTCTGCCTTAGCTGTGGCACGATATCCAATAAATTCTGACAAGTTTTAACGGAGCAAAACTATGTCAGTAGCTGCTGTAGGTCCTTTCGAACGCCAGTCAAGTTCCTGGCGTTTTGCTCCTGTCTTGAGCGCAGCTATGAATGGGTACCAGGTTGTAGTCACCAAGCGCCTTACGACTTTTATCGCTCTGGTCGGCCATAAGTCGTCAGTTGACTCGCATGGCGGAAACATCAGCTAGGGCCCTGGCTGGCTTTGCCAGCTGATGGCCGAGCAGTCACTCCGAGGCGTTACCAAAAATACAAGTCAAGACGATTAATGCGAAAAGTAGTGGCGTGGCTGTGGATGATAGAAATGTTTCTTGTGGGATGGGATTGTGTTCGGTCGGCAGGACGCCGGGGGAGGTCCTGAAAGCACCTCAGGGGATTTTGCGGGGAATCGTCAAACCAAGCTGTGCATCGTTGGGCATCGATTGCAGTGGGTGCCCACGTAAACACTTGTTGTATAAGGGGTTCTTTGGTCTTAGCCCGCATGGGGTGCTAGGGGTCGAGTGTTCGAATCACTCCGTCCCGACCATATTTTTCAATGACTTAGCCGCTTTTTAGCGGCTTTGTTGTTTCTGCCATAGTGACTTTCCGAGTGACCCTGGCCTTTTTCTTCACGCCTCCCTCCTTTTCAGAATCGTCAGCGCTGGTGCGCGTGAGTCGGTTGCTGATACCTTGTTTGCCGCCGCAATTAGCTGATCCAGTTCTGCCGCCGAGTAGTGGCTGGTAATGCTTCCGTTCTTGTGGCCGAGCAGCGCTTTCCGATCCTCCTCTGTCACGCCAGCAGCACGCAGCCTTCTCCCAAAGGTGTGCTTCAAGTCGTGTATGCGGATCCTGGCAAAGCCGTCATGTGCCGGCCGCAAGAACTTCTCCTGCCACTTTTTCGCCGCCCGAATCCTCGCCTTCTTCCAGGCCGAGTCGTTCATGCGGTGAACCGTCGTTTCATTCCCCTCACCATCTGGCTTGCCAAACGGGAACACGTAGAGCGGATGCTTTCCGCGCTGCTTCTCGATCACTGACTTGGCAACGTCATTCATCACGACCAGGCGCTCGTCCCGGTTCTTCACACCAGCCCTTGCGCTCCTTCCTCCAAATCCAGCCGGTATCAGGAACACACTCGTTCCCAGCTCAGGTACGGCAATCTCCCAATTCCACTGAAGTTTGCAAACCTCCTGCTCCCGGCACCCCGTGTTGACCTTGAACATCGCCATGGTCTGAAGGTGTGCTGGAAGCTCGGCGAACAGGATCGACTGCTCTTCCCACGAAAGCGGGTAGGGCTTCCGGCTGTTCGTCTTCTCATCCAGCAACGAGATCATCGGAACCACATCGAGCAATGGTCGGCGCTCTTCATCTCGCCACTTTCGTGCGCAGAGGTTCAAAACCCGGATAACCCGCTGTAGCGCTATGTTCACAGTCCTGTTCGTGACCGGCTTTCCTGTTGCTGGGTTCAGCTTTGATCGAACGTATGGGGCAAGCGCGTCATCATCTATGTGAGTCAGCGGCATGTGGCCAATGAACGGGTCGAGCTGTTCCATATAAGTAGCTGAAATATGGATGGATGCCTGGTCCCTCACTTCCAGCAGGAAGCGGGTTGCTGCCTCACGCCAGGTCCTTACCCGTCGAACGCCATACACCTTCTGCTGGCGCAACTGCTCCAGCTTATGGATCAGGTACTGCTCTGCTTCGGCGCGGTCACAAGTGCCAGTACTCTCTTGAATTCGCTCTCCTCTGTATTTTTTGTCGATCTTCCAGATGCCGTTCGGCATTTGCTGGAGGCCTGTGATTGCTTTTTGGGCCATGGCGTTGCTCCTGTGGCCCGCGCATGGCGCTCGCTGCGGGGCGGATTGTTGTCCTGATTGGCCTGCTTTTCAATTGCCATGCGCTCGATGTAGGCGTCTGCCCACTGGTCCAGCTCGTGGCGGTCGAAGGCAACGCCCTGTTTTCCTATGGGGAATTCGCGGACATAGGGGCGGACGGTTTCGTCGAAAACTGCTCGGCACATGCCGAGGTAAGTAGGTGCGTGTTTCGCCCGGATGAAGCGCGGCGCGGTCTCTAGGACAGGCGCCAGCTTTGTGTTGGCCATAGGAATGCCTCGCCACGCCGTCTCCGGGTGGATTGATTGGATAGGGTGTCCTTGCCGCTATAGCGGCTGACTTCAATTAATGGATTCGGCCAGAACGGCCAGGGTATCGGGGGTGCGGAGGGGTTACGGTTTCGGCGGATCCATGTCCGGCTTGAGGTGCGACCAGTCGTTGGCCTTGGCTATCTGGGCCTCCAGAATATCGAGCCGCTCACGCTGCATGGCAATGACCCGGTTTGCTTCACGCCATCCACCTTCGGCCGCCCGCCTCCATTTACGTTCCTCAGCAATCTCAGCCAGCAGCGGGGCGAGGTGGCTGCGCAGCACAGTCGATACGCGCTCACGCAGCTGCTCAGTTTTGTAATACTGGTTGGCAAGGTCGCGCAGGCTGTTCACCAGTTCACGGAATACGTGATCTTTAGACAGATCCCCGCCAACCGCTGGCGCCTGCTCGGCAGGCGCATCTGCGAGCGCGTACAGGTCTCCGAGCGCGCTTGGGCCGCAGTAGCCAGCAACCAAATCACGAAGCTGCTCATGGGTAATCTGAACCATCGCGCCGGGGGTTTTGGGTTGGTCGGTCATGAAATCACCACTACTGGGCCGTTGCATCGTTCTTGAAGGGCTTCGCTATCGCTGCCGACAACAAAGTCGATGGAGTCCATATCCTCGGGTCCGTAGTCGTGTGCCTGCCAGACGACCGTCGCATTAGGGTCTTGCTTTTTGAGTAGCTTGATCAGCTCTGAAACCTTCATGACTACGCCACCTGTTCGTCTGTGGCTGGTGCAACTGCATCAAATGCCAGAAGTCTCGCCTCCTCCTCGGGACTTAGGCGCGTAACTATTGCCGTGATTGCGATAGCTTCAGCCCAGTCGATTGGCCCGCCGCGCATCGTTGCGAGCTTCTGACACAGCGCCGACGCCAATGCATGGGGCGAGTCTTCCAGCGATTGCTCTAGATCGGAGATTTGAGTGCGCTGACGCTCCATGACTTGATCGGCCTGCCGCATAT
Source organism: Pseudomonas sp. FSL R10-2964 (assembly GCF_009600035.1). Classification (NCBI taxonomy): domain Bacteria; kingdom Pseudomonadati; phylum Pseudomonadota; class Gammaproteobacteria; order Pseudomonadales; family Pseudomonadaceae; genus Pseudomonas; species Pseudomonas sp. FSL R10-2964. Next base: position 93,980 of record NZ_WIWH01000006.1, read on the forward strand.
CTCCCTGGCTGCATTCAAGCTTGGCCCGCAACCCATCCCGCTCATTCGACACGTCGGCCAGTTGTTGGCGCAGGGCTGATTCATACGACAGCACGCATAGCCCGTCGGGCAGGCCATAACCGCGCTGGATGTGGCTGATCTTGCGGACGATGCTCTCTGTAGCGAAGCCGTCAGCCGTCTAGGTCATGAACAGTTCCACTCTGTCGCCAACCCGGAAATCACGGTCGCTGCAATTCCGAACCTCGCTCGTCTTTGCGCCGGATACCAGATCGTCATATGGAGCACGATTGATCTTGAGGTTGTGGGTAATTGGCGCTCGGACCATTTCCGGCAGTCGGGGTGGATTCTTGATGCGCTCGGCGAACGTCTTGCGGCCTGCCTCTTTGGATTCACTCATCTACATCTCCTTCGCGCGCTGCGCATAAATAGCCTGGCGCAATCTGCTGCACCGTCGGTGGTTTCCGGTAGCCCGCAGATGACCGCATTGGTCGCAGGCTGGGGGGGGGTTGTTAGGCGGGGTGTGGTGGGGCGGCGGAGGGCGGGCATGCTTTTCTCAAGGGAGTTGTTTTAGCGCGACATATCCTTGGCCCGCTTCTTCGACCAAGCCAGCACATCCAGCACAACGCTCTTGCTGAACATGCTGCGCTGGCGGTAGTAGTCGACTGAGTCGCGGGCCACGCTGAAACAAATGCCCTCGGCAAACTTCAGCTTTCGCAATTCGTCGTGCACGTTCTTTTCGATAAACTCATGAGGGGTCATAGGGCCACCCATTCGTTCTTGCCGTCGTAGTAGCCGTGCCACTCGCCAAGCTTGAACACCAGCGTTCCGGGCGCGCAGAGCCAGGCCCTATTGATTGGCCCGCCAGTCAGTGCAAAGTGCGACTTGAGTGCGCTCAGTACACGGCGACGAATGCGCCGACGGGATAGGTCAGCCCGCTTGATGCGTAGGGGGGGGTAGACATTGCGTTATCTCCGAAGCAGGCGCACTTCTCCGATACCGGATGAGGTGGCGCAGATGAGTTAAGTGGGGTATTACGGGTGACCGGCGAGTGCCAGTTATTCGTCGTGACAGATGCGCAGGGTCTTGCGCTTGAATTCAGCGTCAAGCAGTCGAGCGTATCGATCTGGCATCACATACTTTTCGCGGGGCGGCGCCGTCAGGAATGGCATACATTGCACTGGACCGCACTCATGTAAGGCCTGAATCGCCAGCCGCATCGCCGCGCATTCATCCTTCGCGCCCGACCACTCGACCAGCAGCGCTAGTGCGTTTCGTGTCCCTTGCCTGATGCGGAAGCGGATCATCTCGCCGCCCGTGATCGGCGCCACGTTTTCGTGATAATCCAAAACCGGGCGCGAGCAGAGGAATCGAATCACACCGTCACGGCCAAGGGCTTGAATGTGGTGGATCATCAACGTCAGAGCCTCGCCTTGCTCCTCGATTCCAGCCCACTCCATCAGATCAGCCAGTGCCTGTCGCGTGCCTGGCCTGACCCGCAGGCGCAATTCCTCTTCCTGAGCCTTGGACCGCCTGAGCGATGTCCGCTCGTCCCGTTGCTTCTGACTCAGTGCCATCACGCAGCCCTCAGCGCTTCATCCTCATGATCGAGGTTTTCGAGCGATGCCCAGATGATCTCGCGGGGCGCTTTCGACATAGCGCACATCGCGACGATCTTGCTGATTGCCGGGCTCTTGGCTCGACTGCCGACATCTGCCAGCACTTCCTTGAGTATCGTGGCGGAGGGCTGAAGTTCGGCGGCCAACGCCATGACCAGCAGCACATGCAGGCCATCTACCGGGCGTTTCTCGGCGCGCCACCACAAGTGCGGCTTGCCGATTGCTGCGCGCTCTCGGGCGGCCTTGCCCTTCAGTTCAAGTTCGGCAAGGTCTGCGCGCACTGCCTGGATGGTCATGCCGGTCGACTCGGCCAGCATCTGAGCCGTCATGCCGGCCGATTGAGTGAGGTAACGCCAGATTGGGGTCATACTGAATACCGCTCGGTGGAATTTTTAGTTGTTCGGCTCTGCGCCGGGTTCGAACCTGCTTACTAATGCGCCTCATGCTGCCTGGGCCCGCTGTCGCCACACTCCCATGGCGGTGAATACGCGGTTGGCTTCGGCCTCCGTCAGCGTCACGTCGTCCGGGATAGCGAGCCAGCCCGACCCGATCATGTGATTTGGGTTGCTCGCCGCGACCAGCTCGGCATGCTTCTCGATCATCAGCTGTTCAAGATTTGCCACCAGGTGCACGCCAACTGGAGAAAACTCGGTCGACTTGCTGTACTGGCTGCCGTCCGGCTGCTGGCAGAACACGCTCATGTAGATCGTCCACCGGTGGGCCAGGTCGCAAAGCGCGTTCGCCACTGGGAGGCTGGTGATCTGTCGGCAGTTCTTCCAGTTCAGCATCACCTGTCGATCGGGCGGCTGAACGTCGACTACTGCAGCGTGATTGGTTCGCACCAGGGCGCGGCGGGACCGGTCAATCTGAGCGCGCCGGTTGCAGGGCTTGCGGACTTTGCTCATATCGCCTCCGCCAGCTTGCGCAGCCTGAACCGCTCAGCCCGCGTGAATAGCACGCCTTTGCGCTTGAGTACCGTGTCGGGGTCGATCCAGCTTTTCCGTGGCGGCTTCGGCTCAGGCCGGAAAACCCCTACCTTCCGCACCTCGCCGCCACGCATTTCAAACTCGGCCATGGCCGCAGCCAGGCGCGCCGATTCGACGCTGTTGCGCTGAATTGCGCTCAGTTCTGTGGTCATCATGCTGCCACCTGCTCCAGGGTTACCCCCGGCATATTGAATTCAGAGCCTTGCGACTCAACCATGTCGTCGAGGTTTTGCCAGTTGACCGTCAGCACCGAAATAGGGACCTCTCCGGCCGCGACTGCCTTGACCAACGCTTCCATGTCAGTGACTCGCGCTTCGTGACGTACTGGTTTGGCCTGGACCTTCGTAGACGGAACTGCAGCAACTCGGGCAACCGCGGGGGCAGGCTGTGGAGCGGCTTCAACGACTGGAGCAGGCTTTACCTCAGCCAGACGCTTCTGTTCGGCTTCGTCCGCCAGGCGCTTGGTTTCCGCTTTGACTGCTTCGGCCTTCTGATGCTCATCGATCCGAAACTTGACCAGCGTCACCAGGTCGTCATTGGCCTTCATAACCAATTGTTGAAGGTCGTTGAACAGAAAGGCGTGGTCGGCGGCCAGTTCGGCAAGGCTTGTCAGGTTCAAGCGAATGCTGTCGGCCGTTTGGCTCGCATCGATCTTCGCCCGGGCCAGCTCGGTATCAACAGCGTCCTGCAGGCTGGCGATGGTGCGCTTGTTCTTCATGGCGCCGACGAAGTCCACGATCACATCTGGCAGAGCGACCCGGCCCAGCGTTTTATTGATCGCTGCGATGTGATCGGCCAGTGCCTGCTCGGCCTTTTGCTTGATGCCAGACTTGACCAGCAGCTCTTGGGCCTTCACCAGCTTGTCGACCTTCAGGCGAGTTTCCCGGGCGTGAGCGCTGATACGATCAAGCGAGGCGAAAAGCTCGTCGATAGACTGTGTTTGCGATAGCGCCTGCTTCTTCGCCGCGGACACAGCCTCTTCAACGTCGCCGCACCATTTGACGGCCTTCTTGGCGTCCGCGAAGTCCTGATCGGTCGCCAAAGTGGTCTTCACAGAATCAATAACGGCCAGCGCTGACTGCTCGAACACTTTGAGGTTGCTGGCGGTAACCATGCCGGTCAGCTCAATGCGTAGCGCTGGCAGCTCGTCCGGGGCCTTGCCGACGACAATCGACGGCGCCTCGGCCATTTCGAAGTTGGCCAGATCTGCCTCGAACTGCTTCCAGCCTTCGACAAGCTGAGCGGCGCGGCCCGCGACCGGTCGATACTCCATGGAGACGAAGTTACCGGCGGTGCCGTCGGAGCAGACGAAGATCACACGTTCTGCGCCACTCACAAGCAGCTGCTGCTCAAGCTGCCAGTAGTAGTGAGGAGCAAGATCTTCAGCGTTTACCTGGGCAACCAACGACTCGTTCCAAAGCTTATGTTCGAACAGCGTCTCGCCGAGCATCGTCGCGCCGTCCATCGAGGCGAGCAGGTTGCCCAGCGTGCCAACGACCGGATACAGCTCTTCGCCGATCTGCACTTCTACCAGCGGGCGGGCCGCCGCTTCAGTGGCGTGGCCTTTGTCGAAGATGAACTGCTGTGACGGCGTGACGTCTGGAGTAATACCGGTCTTCTTCAGGGTCAGCAGTTCGGTACGGGTCTGGTACTTCGAGGCGCCCATCATGGCGGGGGCTTCGGAGGCGGTGAAGTGCTGGGCGCGCAGGGCGTGCCACTCGGCGGAGCCTTGAGCTACGTTGTGAATTTTCATGCGGCTTCACCTTCAAGTGGCTTGAGCTGGTTGATGGAGTCAATCTGTTCGGCGGTCAGCGTGTATTTGCTGCTGACAGTGGCGATGACTTGTTCGGGCGACTTGCCACCTTCGATTGCCTTCCGCCATTTCGGCAGGTTCTCTGTCAGCTTCTCGTCGGGATACGCCTCAAGCTCCGTCGGCGCCGCGATCTTGGCTACGCTGGCGAGCGGCTGGCCGTTCTCGCGCTCTTTCGGCATGTCCTGCAACTCTTCCGCGACCGGCATGCCGCGCAACACATCAGGGAACACGTCACGCAAGGCGAAAGCTCGGGCCCGCATTTGGCGCATTCGCTTCGGGTGTTGGGTCCAGGGGCCTTGCTTGCCCATCAAACCCGCAGTTTTTGCATCGTCCATGTCGAAGGTGCGGACCTGCTCGTCTTCGCCGCGGCGCTTCACTCGGCAGGTTGCCGTGTGTCCGTCGTCGCTTTCGTAGACGTACTCGCAAAGAGGGGAGCCGCGCACCAGGGCAATGACTGCATCACCCCAGAGCGCCGGTCGACCGTTGATGACTGCGATGTTTTGCATCGCTTGCAGCGGTTGCAGGCCCAGCTCAAGCCCCCACTGAATGGCGACCAAGATGTTGCCCGGGTTGCCGAGGAATTCTTTCGGCACGATCGTCGACTTGGCCAGGATGTCGGCAAAGGCCATTGCCTCGGTAAGCGACGACGGCGTCAGGCTGAAACTTTGCTTTGTGGTTAATTCGGACACGACAGAATCCTTGCCGCGATGCTCGCAGCGATTGAAGGTGTTGGTTATTGAGTGATTCGATCAGCGAGGGCGCCGAGCAACATCAGGAAGGTGCAGAGGGAGAGGGCAGAGAAAGAGCCACGCCAGATGAGCATGCGCCGGGTGCGCTGGTGGGCGGTTATGGGATGCAGCGGTCGCTACGGCCGCAGTAGCTGTAATCCTGGTGAAACTCGCGGGCATCGCAGTCGAACACGTAATCGTCTCCGCACGATCGGCATTCAGCCCTCCATGCACCATCAATCCGCTGCAAGCCTTCTGGCTCACGACCCTGCGCGGCTTCGTTGCGGTAGTTACGCTCCTGGCGCTGCTCGCGCTTACTTTGGGCTGCCCGTATCCGCGCGGTGTCCGCTGCATCAAGCCTGCGAAACTTCACGGCGCCACCTTCACGGCGTATGCCACGGTCCACTCACCGCACATACAGGCTCGGCCGCTCCAGGCGTGAACATTGGGGATGCCTGCGTCGTGAGCAAGCGACAGGGCGCCCAGCCACTTGGTGTGGGTAAAGGCCAGGATCATGCGGTCGGCGGGCAACTCTTCGATCTGCTCGTCGATCAGCGATTTCAGGATTGGGGTGGTCATGCAGCCTCCTTGCGCGAGACCTTGTTGAGGCGTGCGCAGTAGTGGTCGAATTCCTTGAGGGTGATCGCCTGGTCAATCAAGAACTGGGCGATCATCCCCTGAACAATGGCTGCCTCTTCCTGCGTGCTAGCGGCATGCGTGAGGCTTTCGAGTGCTTCGTCGATGAGGATGTGGGCGCTCATAGGTCACCATCCACGTCGTCTTCGGCCGCTTCCCGCTCTGCTGCCACCGCGTCGGCGGCGTAGGGTCTGAGCAGCGCGATGGCGATCTTCTCGGCGGCTTCGATGGGGCGTTGCTGACCGATCAAGTCGGCGGCGTGTGTCCTGGCATCGCTCTGACTTCCAAGGATTGCCGAAAGGAACAGTCGGGCGAGTGAGTCGCGCTCATCCAGTCCGTCTATTTGGCGCTGATTCAGGATGCCTTGCAGATAGGTGCAGTACCGGTCGAAGGTCACGACCTGCGGACGGCCAAAGCGCCGCATCCACTTGATGTCCATGCCGCACACCAACTGCTCGGCCGAGTGTTCCAGCCATTCCTGTTCCGGGTTCGCCTCGCTGATATCTGGAGGCAACTGAGCGTCGTAACGCTCTTGGCATATCTTCAATGCTGCGTTCATTTTCGCCTCCAGGGTGGCGCTTGGTTGGTTTCCCTCTGCCACCGATGCGGTGGCAGAAGTGAAAAAGCCCGTTATGCAGGAACTCGGCAAACATGCTGATCACCGATTGTTATTGAGCCCCGATCAGTGATCGCCACGCGGCTTGTATGGCCGGGGAGACTGAACTCGATGATTTTTCCGATGCGTTCATTAAGGCCGACGTACATCAGGTCGCCGACTTTGATTTTGCTGCCGAGTTTGGTGGTGATGTTCATGTCGTATTCCTGTGATGGTTGTTTTCCCAATGCACCCGTCACCAGGTGCATCAGTGAAAAGGCCCGTCAGTGCATGCGATTCAGGTTTTCAGCAATTTGCTGATCGACCAGATCGCCAATCTTGAAGGTGTCGTCAATCGAGAAGTGCGGGTTGCATTCAGAGCAATGTCCAGCCACCTCAATCTCGATGGCGTGCTGGACCAGCTCTTGGTCGCGGAAGCAGGAGGGGCAGCGAACAGCTTCAACGCCGCGCGCTTTAACCTTCCCGGCGCAGCATTTTTCAGCGTCTTCCGTGTCGTCGTGAGCGGCCTCGCATATATCGCACAGCCAAACATCGTTGATCTCAGGCTGGCAGCACCGCTCCGCTTCGTGATGGAACTCATGCACTTCGTTGCAGGAGCCGCATTCATAGGCCCGTTTCGGCATATCAAGTACCTCCCGTTGATTTCCAATGCCGCCTCATCGAAGTGGCATCAGTAAATAGGTGCCCGGATATTTACCCACGCCGGGCCGTGCTAGCCTCTCCAGTCCCTACAACCGTTGAGGCAATACCGCATGAACATAGAGCTTCAGTGCAGCAAGTGCGGCTGCAAAGACTTCCAGCACCCCGACGACCTGAACGACGAGTCGACCATCACATGCAACGACTGTGGCGCATCCGCCCCCTACGGCGAGGTGAGAGAGCAGGCCATCACCAAGGCGAAGGAGTTCATCGACGGGAAACTCGGGAATCTGTTTAAGGGCAGCTAGGTCGGCTCGCATGGATTCAATTAGTGCGATTGTTTTTGTCGCATCAACATCAATGTGAAGCTGCATCTGCTTCTCCTGCTTTCCGCGTAGCCCTGAGATAGGGCCACCTGGAGAGCATCCGGGCTGCAATATGCGGCCCGGCATCTCTGTTTCTTCTCGCTACGCATATCTGGATCATTCGCCAGTTCGGTATCCCTCGATCCGCCGCAGGTTCTCCCTGCGTTTCCTTCCAGCACCCAAGTCACTCCCAAGGCGGTAGGTCAGATCAGATCGCCGGTCCCCAGTAGAGGCGTAGCGGCTTAATAGTTAGTTTTTGACAGAGCCTTTGCATCGGCCCTCCCTGTCCTTGCCGGACAGGCGGCCCCGCTGTTATTTCCGCAGCGGGATCGTCTTCTGAATTTTTAAAGAGCGGCGAGCCGTGAGGCCCTGGCGAGTCCCTGTTGGGTGACTCGATGGAGTGAACTATCACGCATCGTGTTTATTTCGTCAACACAAAATGTGATTTATTTTTGCAAATAAACACGGCCGAAATCTGTTTACGCCTGCTACATGGTCGAGCTATGATTTTTCTACTACTGGTTATATGTACAGCTAAGGAGGATTGAAATGGCGAAGGGGCATAAGCATGCGAAACCTACAGCACGGCAGGAAATGAGCGGAGTAGAGCGCCTAGGGCTGCGCGTATCGTCGATGATCAATCACCCAATCGCCCAGGAGCGGCGGTGGGTGAAGATTCATCGTCTGGACACAGACGGTGATCGAGAGTGGGAAGAGGTGCTTAGTGTCATTGCCGACACTGACGAACTCGAGTTGACGCTCAATGACGATGGCAGCGTGACGGTTAGGTGGGAGCAGCAGGAAGTCGACGAAGCCGGGAGGGCAGAGGTCGAGTTTGAGCCAGAAGAAGAGCCAGCGCCTTTCTGATGCGCACAAAAAAGCCCGCTCAATGGCGGGCTCAGTTCGCGACCCGGTCAGGTGCAGGCCGACCACAAATCAGCAGGTCGTACCGTTCGGTGCAGGCGGTGCAGGCGGTGCAGGTCGATGCCTGCGAGGGGTAGGGGGTAATGCAGGAAGGGCAGACACAAAAAAGCCCGCATGTGCGGGCAAAGTCGAGCCAGTTGGGGGACCAGCAGCTCGACTGTGTAATCGTAGACCAATTTAGGAAGCGATCAAGGAAGGGTCGCTATAAGAAGCCCGGCGCTGGGCCGGGCTCTAAATCAGGCCGCGACTGTGGCTCTGGGGATTTTCGCATCAGGCACGGAGATACCCTCCTTGAAAAACATGACCTCGTCGCCTACATATCGCGCTTGAGCGGTGTAGTGCAGGCCGTAACTCAGCGCCTCGTTCCGACTGTACATCTCGCAGATTTCTGGCGCACTGTCGTATGAGACTACCCATGGCCTTTCGAAGCCGGGCGACTGCAGCAATTGAGCAATTTGCAGATGATCATCATGCTTGTAGAAGTTTCGATACAAGCCGCGCCCTTTAACGTAGTAGGGCGGATCGAGGTAGATCAGTGATTGTTCAGGCAGAAACTCGGCTGCGCGACCTAGCAAAAGAAAAGCGTCCTCGCAATATACCGAAATGCGATCCGCGTTCAGTGCGATTCGCTCAAGCCGGGCGGCAATCATTTCCTTGCTGAAACGAGCATCAAGTTTGTAGGTGCCAGTCTGCGCCTTTCCTCCAATCACGCCCCCTTTGAGAATGCCGGAGCGATTAGTACGGTTCACGAAGAGCGTAGCGAATCCTCTCTCGGCGAGAGAGAGATCCGGATCTTGGACAAGCATCACAGATCGCCAGTGATGCCACTGATCCATCGTGATTGGAGTGTCACGCAGCAGCTTCAGCATGCCTTCAGGGTCGTTTGTCGCGGCCGACCAAAATGCATGGACAGCAGGGTCTAGATCGTTGATATGAGCGTGGGTTGCATGCCCGTCAAAAAGAAGCTCAAGAGCTACACCGGCGCCGCCAGCGAAGGGCTCTAGGTAATGACCGCTCTCCAAGCCGTTAGCCCGCATCACCTCTGCAATGAAAGGCGCAAAGCGAGCCTTTCCACCAGGGTAGCGTAGGGGGCTGTATAGCTTGTTGGAGTACATTTTGATCTCATCCTTTGAGGTGTGCGAGCCTCAGTTTAGCGGCGCGCAGTATACTTGGCCAGCCTGCCGTTGCCTGCAATGGTGGGGCTATGGCGACAGAAGGTCAATCAAGAACCGCGAGCTTTGCGGTATCGACTCCGAATCCTTTGACAAGCGTTTCTTTGAGTTGCTTATTGAAATTTTCTCGAAAGGCAGAGGCCGCATTTGCATTTTGCTTGGCCCAGATTCTATAGGGGTTAGCACTGATCGGTCCGCTGACCATTTTGAGGAAATCTTTGTCGTGAGAAAAATCCTTAAAAAGAATCCGCAGCGACTTCTGTTCAGGCTTTTTGTTGCTTTGATAATCTTTTGCTAAGTCACGCATGCTTATAGACTTTGTCATGCCCGTTATTTTAAGAGCTGTTAATATTTCCTCGGCTGACTTCAGGAAAATCAATCTGGTGTACATTACTTTGTTTTTCCAAAAAATATCATCAGGAGAAAGATTGAAGAGGAATTCAAAGATAAGCTGGTCTGGAGGCAGGACTGATGGTAGCTGTATTATGCTTGGTAATTTCTTTACGTTCTCAACATCGCCATCCAATACAACTATGCTTTTATGGGTGAATTCTGGTATTTTCCGCTCGATTAACTTTATGTATTCACCGCACCCCAGAGCGACATCCTTTAATTTGTTTATGGCTTTGTTGGTGTTTCGCGCAGTGATTATTGCTGAAAAAAGATCGGCGCACTCTCTATCCTCAAAGTATATGTTAACCAATGGGAGAGATACTTCATCGTCGAAAGCAACTGTTTTTTGATGCAGGTCCGCGTAAATCTCTGACCAATTAAAATTGTTTTGAGTCGTTATTGAGCCATAACTGTCTGTTAGATAAACAGTTTTGTTGTCGGATTGACTTCTTTGATTTGCTGTGTGTATTGTCTCTATCATGGTTGGAGAGTGAGAGGTCATCACAACCTGCAAGTTCAATGACTTGCACTCCTTGTTGAGAAACGCCAGCAGCTCCAGTTGTGCCGCTGGAAACAGTCCGGCATCCGCCTCGTCAATGAGTAATAAGCCGCCCTTGTAGTCTTTATACTCTTCTTTAAGCTTTCGAAATGAGAAAACAGCCATTAGGATTTGGCCGATGTTGTCTTCGCCCGCCGAAACAGAATCTTGGTCATATTCGTCGCTGTGCGCTACAGCTGAGTGGATTGTTCCTGCTGTGGCTGTAAGCTCTGTACTAGTAAACTTCCCTAAAATTCTCTGAGTGCATCGCAGGAAGTCTTCTTTATGTTTGGTTAAATATTCGAGATCGTGTTCGGTGTATTTGTCGCGGAATGAAATCGGTATTAGTCGTTTTAGGCTTAGATAAATTACTGGGTGTGTAGCATTTCTACTGCTGTTTATTCCCGGGGTAGTGGTGTTTCCCCTAACCACTGGTCGCGGCTGAACCCGGTCGGCGGAGTTATATAGTTTCAGGCTGAATTCGGCCGAGCTGTTAGTGTATCCATCATGGATGTAAATGGCCGTGTCCATTGAGCCCGATACATCAAATTTCTTCGAGAGCCGGAAGTGATCCGAAATCTGTGATTTGAAGTTATCACCGGTAAGCGTTTTAAATGATAGTAATGTTCCAGCGGCGTAGTCTTTTCGGAAACTAAATACCTGTGCGGCGATCCCAAGTATTGACGATTTTGATGTTCCGTTTTTTCCGCAGATCAGCGTGATTCTATTTGCGAACTCTATGGTTACGTCAGTGAGGCCGCGAAATTTCTTAATCTCGATTCTTTGTAATTTTGTTGGTGCTGGTTTAGCCATTTCGAGTCCCTTCAAATAAATGCGGCTGGTAGCATGAGAGGCTGAATATCAAGAGCTCTAGTTTGTTGTGTTAATTATTTCGCATTCATCCATTCTTCAATTTCACTACGGGTTTCAGGTGCTCACCACTCAACCTATCCAGCCTTCCCCCGAACAATCCTTCCCACCTTCACCTCATCCGCATAGCCTGTCTGCCGATCCTCGTCCGCATGAAACACGGTGCACATCTTCAGCACGGCCTGTGCATCCGCCTCGTTGCCTGCCAGGCTCAGGCGTTCCGCAATCCTCATCAGCTCTACGGCCGACCACTTGAGGTCGGAGGCGATGCCTTGCAGGTCGCGCTTTAGGTCTTGGTTGGGCTTGGTGAGGGACATGGCGGTCTCCTGGCTTGGCCTACAGTAGGTGGGCATTCCATACGAGCAACACTCGCGCCTGAATGTAGGTCATGTCCCGACGGATCAGCCGATCCTTGTGTCTGGTGTTGTCCGAGATCATTTCGAAATGGTCTTCGTCCGCAACCTGCAGCCGCTTGATGTAAACGTGATCGTCCCAGAAGAAGAGGTAGATGCCGTCGCCTGAGAATTCCCGGACATGGACATTCACGATCAGCGGGTCGCGGTGCTTGATCGTCGGCTCCATCGACTGGCCCCAGCCAGTCACCAATTTCAGGTGATAGTGCTCCTCGAACTCAACGCCCAGCTCGCGTAAATGACTTGGGCTGACGCGGATATCTTTGAGCATCTCGGGGAAGTCGTGAATGCTCTGGCCAGCGCCCATGGCGCCACGGATGTCGTAGTGAGCAATCCATACCTCGTCCCCAACAAGGCCGGGGCGGGAGAATTCCACCGTGACGACGTTGCTGTCTGCAGTATCCGCTACGGCAATAATTTTCTGCTTCAAAGCCTCCGGCACATTCTTCCCGCTCTTGGCGAGCATTGCCCGGACTGCATCGGCGGCGCTGCCTGGGGCGACCGAGGTCTGCGCAGTCTCAAAGCTGAGGGGGCTAAGGTCGGCTGGTGGTGTGCTTAGCAGTAGCTGTGCGTCATCAATTCTGAGCGCTTTTGCTATCGCGGAGATGTCAGCCAGGTTTGGCTCTCTGGTCCCCGCCTCGTAATTACCCACTCTCGACTGAGACTTCCAGCCGCAAGCATCTGCCAACTGGGCCTGGGAGAGGCCAGCTTCTTTCCTGAGGCGCTTTATGCGCTGCGCTAAAGATTCGTTCATTCGCGGGATTCAATCACGAATTGAAATACCCGGCTTTCACTTATTGTGTTTGCCTTTAACACGATGCGTGTTTATCCTGTGTTTAATTATGAAGGAGCACCAGATGAATCAAGTCCGAATGATCCGCGAGAGGGCTGGCGTCACACAGGCAGCGCTGCGCCGGGCGCTCGGCTGGAATCAATCCCGCCTGGCGAATTACGAGTCCGGTCTTCGTTGCCCAGGGCTCAGCGAGGCCCGACTCATCGTCAACGCCTTAAATGTGCTCGGCGCGGAGTGCGAGCTGGATGACGCCTTCCCTCCCGAAAAACAGCCATTAACAGCCGCTTAAACCCAATTCATCAGCCACAAGGAGCAACACATGCATTACGACCCAAGCCACATGCACGACAAGCCGACAAAGGTGCGCCTCGACGAGGTGGCTGACGATCTGCTTACCGCAATGGCGAGATACCAGCGCACACAAAAAGCCGTTCTTGCTCGGGAAATACTTGAGCGCGGACTGAACCAGATGATGGAAGAGCTTAACGCAAAGACCGATGTGGCCTGAAGTTGCCGAGGAGGCCCTGTGCCTGAAACAAAACAGCTGGATGTCCAGCTCGAATGGGAAGGAGTCAGCAATCTGGAGTTTTTAGCCAGGCAAGCAGGCGTAACACCGGAAGAGCTGGCAGCAAGAATCATCAACAAGGAATTGGACCGAATGTCTAGACCACCCCCAAGCAGGGGCAAGGTCAGGTCGCTAGGGCGAAGGGCTGATTAGCCCCTTAGGGACTATTAAGGAGCTGCCAATGAAACAACTGATTACCGAATCGCAGGCACAAAAAAGCCACCGGGCAATGGTGGCTTCTTATGCAGCACTTAAAACTAATGTCTGGAGCGAATAATGCGCACTCAGCAGAATAATGTCAATCCCGTATCAATTCATGCCGCGCCACGTTTTTCTAATCACGAAAACGTGGCGCGCGTTATTTCCATGAGCAGCACCGAGATTGCAGAGCTGACTGGGAAACAGCACAAAAACGTTATTCGTGACATCCGCGACATGCTGGATGAGCTTCAAGGGGATGGCTCAGATTTGAGCCATGTCCGCGAAGACAAGGATGGCCGTGGGTACACCATCAACTTCCACCTGGACAAAGAGCTTACTGAGACGCTGCTGACCGGCTACAGCATTCCTCTTCGCCGCAAGGTTGTGCACCGCCTTCATGAGCTGGAAGACAGTATTAAGCCTCGCGTCATCGCAACGCTCCCAGACTTCTCCAATCCCGCAGCAGCCGCTCGCGCATGGGCTGAGCAATTCGAACTCCAGCAGGCTGCTAATCAGGCCCTAGCCATCGCCGCGCCCAAGGTTGAATTCGTAGACAAGTACGTCGAATCAACCGGCCTTAAGGGCTTCCGCCAGACCGCGAAGTTGCTGGGTGCTAATGAGGCCCGCTTTCGTGAGTTCCTGCTGGACAAGAAGATCATGTACCGCATGGGCGGCGAGTGGCAGGCCTACCAGCCACACATCAGCGCAGGCCGCTTCGAGGTCAAGACCGACACAGCGGACAACGGCCACGCATTCAACCAAGCCAAATTCACCCCCAAGGGCGTCACTTGGGTGGCTGGGTTGTGGGCACAGTACAAACTGGAGGCCCAATGATGGCCGCTCTCCCGTACATGCAGTTCTATGTCGCCGACTACTTGGCCGACACCACGCACCTGACTGCCGAGGAGCATGGCGCGTACATGCTCCTGCTGTTCAGCTACTGGCAGACCGGCAAGCCATTGCGTATTGACCGGCTGGCTACAGTCGCACGCATTCCCAACGACCGTTGGCCTTCCGTTGCCGAAACGTTGAGTGAGTTCTTTCACATCACCGAAACGCACTGGATTCAGTTCCGCGTTGAGTCTGATCTTGAGTCGGTCAACAGCAAGGTTGTGACTGCTTCGAACGCAGGAAAGGCCTCTGCGAAGGCAAAAGCACTCAAAAAACAACAGGAACTCAACGACCGTTCAACGTCCGTTGACGATCCGTTGCAACGGAATGGCAACCATATAGATACAGATACAGATACAGATAAGAATAGAACTACCCCCTTACCCCCAGAGGGGGAGGACCTGTTCCCAAAGTTCTGGGCTCTGTACCCACGGAAGCAGGACAAGGCCAAGGCTCAGAAGGCGTGGGCGAAACTCAAGGTCACTGACGATCTGTTCAACCTGATCGCCAAGGGTCTCGCCGCGCAAGTCGTGTCTGCCGACTGGATCAAGGACGGCGGCAAGTACATCCCAATGCCCACCACATGGCTCAACGGCAAGCGCTGGGAGGATGAGGTCAAGCCATCAAGCAACGTCCACCAGTTCCCCGCATCCCGTCACACCGGTTTCGACCAGCGTGATTACAAGGCTGGGCTGACTGCTCGCGGGGATGGCACCTATGACTTCTAGCCCGAAGAGCATCGACCTTGCTATCCACGATCTGGAGCGTCGTTTCGGCGTGATCGGCAAACAGCCGGCCGAATGCCCAACACACGGTTCTTACGTCTCAGTGATCCGCAAGGCTAGCGACACTGCATCAGGATGCCCGGATTGCGCCTCAGAAGCTCAAGCACTGCGCGATCAGGAAGAACAGCGGTCGATGTATGCCCGTATTGCCGAACAGCGCTTAGAGCGCAAGCTGGGGGCCTCCTTGATCCCTAAGCGGTTCATTGGCAAGAACTTCGCCGACTTCCGCGCAGAGACATCGGCGCAAAAGGCGAACCTGGCCAAGTGCGTCGAGTACGCCGAGACATTCCCGACGCACCTCGAGGAAGGTCGCTGCATCGTGATGACCGGCACGCCCGGTACCGGCAAGACGCATCTGGCTGCTGCCATCGCTGGATTCGTGATCGTCAATCACAACGCCACAGCCGTGTACCGCACCGTCGGCGGCCTGCTCCAGTTCATCAAGGGCAGCTACGGCGACCGTGCCGAGTACACCGAGACGGAGGCGTTCGCAAGTCTGGTAGAGCCGTCACTGCTGATCATCGATGAGGTGGGCGCCACCAAGCCGACCGAATTTGAACTGGCAACGCTGTTCGCCGTGATCAACGGCAGGTATGAGGCGCAACTGCCCACCATCGTGATTTCCAACATCGACGCCAAGGAGCTTGGCGCGGTGCTGGGTGATCGTTCGGTTGACCGGCTCCGCGAGGGTCGCGGCATTGGCCTGGTATTCGAAGGCGCGTCTGAGCGCAGCAAGCGGAGGGTTTCGTGATGACTGACTACACCGATCTGAAAAACGCAGCTGAGCGCCTGATTGCCCTGAAGGCTTCGGACTGCGCCAGTGCGGACGAGCACATGACTTGGCTGACGCTCTGCAACATGGCATTCCGCGAGCAGGCCGAGCCGGTCCATGTGCTGGCGATGATTGCAGAAATCGAGCGCCTGAAGAAGTTCGAGGACTGGTTTTCAAGGCTGGAGACGGCCACCACTGCGATTGATGAGTCCTTCCGCGATGAGCGCGATCTGGCGCTGTTCAGCGTCTTCTGGGCTGCTCGCCTGTTCATGGTGCCGACAGAGGTAATCGAATCCGGCGACGAAGATTACTGCGAAAAGCTCATTCGAAGCGGCGCAGAGACCTTGATGGTCGGCGGTAGAAGGCTTCGTGACGCTGCTGAAAAGGACGAGAAGGGCAAGCCGGTCATTCCATTCGACTGGCAGTACCGCTCAGCAAGGGAGCTTGCCCAATGACCCCTATCCAACGCAAAACCGTAACCGACCTACAGGCCGAAGGCTTCCAGATCGTCCTCCAGGCCAAGGACATCGTTCGTATGACCAAGGGCGCAGACAAGCGACTTGTGCGGGCTGACGGCAGCGTTATGCGTGCGAACCATATTGAGCGGGGAGTAGGGCGATGAGCGATTACAGCGAACTGAAGCGGGTGGCCGAGGCTGCAACCCCAGGCCCTTGGTATCAGCATGGCGGAATCATGCAGGTGCTAAGCCATGACTGCGAGACGGTGTGCGAGACGTTCGAAGACGACGGGGAATGTCCAGATGCCCAGTTCATCGCCGCCGCCAATCCAGCGGTAGTGCTGGGGCTGATCGCTCATCTTGATCTGGCGGTTGAGGCCCGCGACCTCTACATGGCAGACAAGAAGCAACTGGCATTCGCCCTGAATGATGCGCGCGCCGAGGCTGCACGGCTCAAGGCTGAGTGCAAAGGGCTGCGCGAATCACTTACCCATGCCGCCGACGAGGTCGAGTCTTGGGGTTCTTACGCCTCGGACTACTTCCAGCAGAAGCACGACCTCGCAGGGACGGTGCTGAAGGTCCGCCAAGCCGCTGTGAGTAAGGAATCGGGCCAATGACTCGTACTCAGATTGCCATCGCTGTCTGCTCGATCTACGCGCTGACTGGCCTGTTCGTGGGTGGCGGCTTGCGCCCGATGCTGCTTCTGGTGGTTCTCACCTGTGGTCCGCTGTTGCTGCACTACATCTCCAATCGCGCGAGCAAGGAGGCCTCCAATGGCTGACCTCGCCCTCGTCAAAACCGCCAATGGCCTGATGGGCGCGACTGCCGCCGATCAGGAGTTGATCCAGAAGTACAAGGCTGGGTCGGTCATTCGCGGCAAGTTCGCCAAGATGCGAAACCCGCGCTTTCACGGCAAATTCTTCGCCATGCTGGATCTGTCGTGGGATTACTGGGAGCCACGCGGCGGTCTGGTACCGCGGCAGGAAATGCGCGGAATAGAAGGGCTGGCCAAGTTCTTCGAAGCGCAGAGCGGCAAGCCGGGCCAATTGTCGGCCGCTGTCGCCGCTTACATTGAAAGCCTCGAAATCTCCCGCGCTGAACGATTCCCGGCTGTGGACAAGTCCCGCGAAGCATTCCGCGAGTGGGTGACGATCGAGGCCGGTCACTTCCACCTGGTGCGAACTCCCGACGGCGTGCGCAAGGAGGCCAAGTCAATTAGCTGGGCCTCCATGGATGACACGGCCTTCCAGCCACTTTACCGCGACGTGTTCAACGCCTGCTGGCGCTTGGTCCTGTCTGCCCACTTTGAGTCGGAAGAGGCGGCTCTGAGCGCTGCCGACCAGATCGGGAGCTACGCATGAGCCTTACATCCAAACAGCCCCGCCCGAAGAAATGCAGCGTGAAGACCTGCAGGGCCTCCTTCGTCCCGCGCCAATCCTTCCAGTCCTGGTGCTCACCGGACTGCGGCGTCGTGCTCGCCCGAGCCAAGCAGGAGAAGAAGCGCGTGGAGCTGGCCCAGGTCGAGCGCCGGGAGATCAAGGTCCGCAAGGAGAAGTTGAAGACCCGCAGCGATCACATGCGCGAAGCCCAACAGGCATTCAACGAATTCATCCGCTGGCGGGATCAACTGGCCGGGCATCCCTGCATTTCCAGCGGCAAGCCTTTGGACTGGAGCGGAAACGCAGTAGATGCAGGGCATTACCGCAGCGTCGGCTCCGCGCCGCACCTGCGCTTCGATGAGCGTAACTGTCATGCCCAGAGCAAGCAGGACAACCGATTCCTCTCCGGCAACGCCGTGGACTACCGGATCGGCCTGATAGCTCGCATTGGCCAGGAGGCCGTCGATGCCCTGGAATCCGACCAGAGCGTGCGCAAGTACACCGTGGATGAGATCAAGGCCATTAAGGCCGAATACCGGGCCAAGACCCGCGAACTAAAAAAGGGGCAGGCAGCATGATCTATCGAGACGTTATTTCCGCAGTGATCCGTGCGTTGGCGTCCGAGACGATCAACAGCGCCGGCGGTTGCGACTACACGCCAAAGGTCCAGGCCAACAAGCTGAAGGGCGAGATCGTGGGCAAGGAGGCGGCCTTCCTCACTGATTGCTGGGTGTTTGGTCGGCTTCACTCTTGCCTCGCGCCGAAACACTGGATGGCCTTGAACGCCTGCTACTCGACGCACATGGCATCGAAGGTGGGGGCCATTGGCCGGATCGTTTCGCATGTGTCGTCACCGGCGCCGCACCTGTTCCTTACCAAGGCAGTCACGGCTTGGGCCTATCCGCAGTTGGGCGGCGCCGAGCGCGCGCCCGCCGGGAAGGTGTCGCTAGAGATTGATGATGATGCTCCCGCCTGGAGAAGGGCGGCGGTGGCGAAGGCTCAGAAGGCGATCAACGCCAGGCTGAAGCAGCGCCAGGAGGCTCCGTGCGAAGGGGTGATCATCTTGCCGGCCCATAACTACGACATGAACACCTGGGATCTGGACGGCACGCCCGAGCGCACGCGTCGTGACTGGCGCAGGAAGATCTTCAAGGGCCTGGATAAGCTGGTCAATGAGGCGCTTCTCGAAGCTGGCGAGATCCTGACCAAGGAGGGAGTCTTCTTCGATGACCAGGATGCAGCTTAGAGGGCCTTGACAGGGCCTGCCGGTTCGCCGATTATATGCCCATCCTGTCGTACTTGCGCATGTAGGTGATGCAAGCGACAAACAAACCCGGCCACTGCGCCGGGTTTTTTATTGCCCAAAGAAACCCACCGAAAGGAATGCCGAATGATGAAGCGAATGTCCGCTTACCTGGGCCTGGCGCTTGCCGCCTGCCTGTCCTGTATCTCCATGTCGGCATTCGCCGAGCCCGTGGCTTATGCCTACCGCTCCGTCGTGATGCTGGCCGATCTGCCAAGCGTCGTTGTGAAGCGGCTGGAACTGACCCTCGCCATGTGGCGAACGGGTAGCAAGACCACTGATGAAAGTTTGGCCTCCAATCTGCGCGTATCCAGCAACCACTTCGTGATGGCCTCGGGCAAGCATGCCCCTGATGGCGTCGGCCTGACCCCCTGCTGAATACGCCTGGAAGCAACAGAAAAAGCCCGGACATACGCTCCGGGCTTTTTTGTACCTCCGAGGAAAGCCGCTACCCAAGTGGATGCTTTCCCGGATGTACCTAATTGGGGTCACTGCAACACGACCCAACAGTTTCGGCTCCGCCACACCCATTGCTCCGAGCTGGGAGTGCTGCCGGAGCTGATTCAAATCCCTCGGAACCTCTGCCTGCAAGTTCAGCGAGGGCCTTATTAGCGACTGACCTGGTGAATTTCATGCCAAGAACTATCGACGAGACAATCGAGCAGCTTCAATTCATCCGCGAGAATCATGGCGGTCATCTGCTGGTGCTGGGGATTCAGGAAGTACCTGCAACTGCATATCGAAAGGCCGAAAACGGCGAGGTTGAGAAATACGGCATTCGCTATTTCCCAGAAGCCGTCGAAGGCGACAAGCAGTAAGCCTGCCGCCCGGATCGTCAGGCCCGCTTGACTGCCTTGCCAAGCCGTACAATTTCAAACTCAGATTCACTGCGGGGATCAACAGGGCCAGCGCCGACGGCTTGGTATTCCCTCCCGCCGTTGCGCCACTGCGTCTCCCTTGAGCCCAGGGCGTCAATACCTGTTTGCTGGGTAATCTCTACGATGGTGAATACTTCTCCATCATCCGCGATTGCGTGGAAGCGTGCTGTTTCCTGGGTTCTGGTTTTAGTTGGCATGTTGCGTATCCGTTTACGGCTGTAGGGGCTTGAGCGGTAGCAGTGATATGGCATTTAGCCAGCCAAGGCTTTTATTTTTCGGATCGACATCCATTGCCCGCTCGTAACGGGCTTTTTTATTCCTCAGCTCCCTATGGGGAGGACATCGAGATGCCGCACATGCCAGACAAACCAGACACCTGGGCGATTGCGCTTGCGTGGTTGAGCCAGCATTTGCCAATCCTCTATGCGGCTGCGCTGTCCTGCGTCATGGCCGTCCTACGTATCACCTATGGCGGCGGCACTCGGCGCCAGATGCTGGTGGAGGGCGCGATCTGTGGCGGCCTGACGTTGACCATCATCAGCGGCCTGGACTTCTTCGGTCTGCCCCAGAGCATGGCCACCTTCGCAGGTGGCTGGGTTGGTTTTCTGGGTGTGGAGAAGATCCGGTCCATTGCTGACCGGGTGACTGACTTCAAGCTGCCCGGTCGCAAGGTCGATTAATCCGCGCCACGTTTTCGAATGCGCCAAATCGTGGCGCGAGGTATTTCCGCATGACCAAAGTTATTGAGATCGTTGTTATCGGCGGTACCGGTTCCGGTAAGTCGCATGTACTGGAGCTGATCGACAAGGCGCTGCGCACCGAGTACGGCCACCACGTGCAAATCGCCTCTCATGATCTTTCGTTGGAGCGCGGCCTCGGCAATCCGGGCGAAAAGCCCCGTGTGTCCGAGACTATCTTCAATCTGCGGGAGCGGTGCACGGCCTCCGTAGGTGATAAGTCCTCAGGCAGCCTGAAGGTCGAGGTCGACACCTCCGCGATTGATTCGGCCCTGGAAAAGATCGAGGCGCTTGGCAAGGATTACTGGCGCAGTCGGATCGCCAGTGGCAGTGTCGAGGAGCTGCAAGGCTTCACCACTGGCTACGCCATCGATCATCTGGAGTCGGCAATCGAATCAACTGCTCGGGTCATGCGCGATGAGCGGGATCGGGCGGTCGGATTGTTGCTGACCACGCTAACTGGCGGCACGCTCAAGCGGTTCGGCGATCACCTCGATAAGTTGCTGGCATTGCAGCTCAAACAATTGAGTGAGCCGGTCCGCATCGAATGTCCGCAGGTAGGTGACGTGTCGTTCACCGAGCTGACCTCCAGCCGCCAATGACCAAGCGCAACTGGTCGGTATCGGTGAAGGGTTACAAGCCCTTCCCAATGCTGACCCTTGATCGAGCGCTGAGCCATGACGACGCATTGGCGTTCGCCCGGTCGATATGGCCGGCCTGCACTGTGGAGTGATGCCTGTATGAGAAATGTCACGAACATCCGCCACGCCCTGCCGCTACCTGCTGAAGTAGGTGCCGCGACAGGTAAGCTGGACGACGCCCTGGTGCAAGCCATCAAGGACGCAAAGGCTGCCGGCCTGCCTCAAGGCCTCATTGTGTCGCTGCTCCATGGGCATGCGCACCATCAAACCGGAATCATGGTGAACTGAATGACCGTCAAGGTATTGGAGTTCAGACGCGAGGACTGGCGAGACGCTGCTAAGACCTTGCGCAAGATTGCCGACGACCTCGATGCCGGCGAGCACCCGGAATGCACTGTTGGCGCCTTAACTCTGATCGGCCCTAAGGGGGAGGTCACGGTGTTCGGGCTCGATGCGCCTGGGTGAGCAGAAGCTGATCGATGTCTTGCTGGATACAGATGATTGAGGTGCGCCGTAGGGTTGGCGCAGCAGGGATAGTCCGCTACCTCTTGTTCATAATTAAAACAAGAGCTTCCACTTCAGCCCTGATGCTACTGGCTGGGCCTTGGAAGTGAATGGTGCCCTTCGGGTAGATATTCATTACAAGCCCATCTGGGAATACAAACTGCAGAGCGCCAATAGCATTTGGGGTTGATTGAGTCGCCTCCGGGTACTTATTACCAAGGTGCTGGATGAGCGCTCGCGGATCCTTGCAGGACATTACCATCTACTACTCCTTAGTCGGTTGAGCGTCATATTTGCAGTCATCCATACTTTATTACAAGTTCGGAGGTTGTCTGTGAGCAGGCCAATACCTCCAGCGTCACTACTGGAACTGTCTGAACTCTCCGGCTTCGATATACGGCTGACCCCAGCCCCGGAAGTTTGGGGCTGGCTTCAGAGTGAGATCCTTGCCGACACTGGCAGCATTCACAACGAAGACCATGCCCATCTGATCGATGCGGACATTCGCGTGATGTGGGCATCTGCTGCCTTCAGCAAGAAGGGTCGCACGGTAGTTGGTCAAGCCGAGCAGGTAGCGTTCCGCGCCGGCGGCTGGCAGAAAGCTCGGATGGAACAGCAGATGTTCGATTGGTTCGGCTGCGTGCCGACCTACATCATCACCCTGGCTGCCGATTACTGCGCCGACTGTTCCGACGCCGACTTCTGCGCTCTGGTTGAGCATGAGCTGTACCACATTGCTCAGGCGACGGATCAGTACGGCGCACCCAAGTTCACCCAGGAAGGATTGCCCAAGCTTGAGATGCGGGGCCACGACGTCGAAGAGTTCGTCGGTGTGGTGCGTCGGTATGGGGCAAGCCCTCAAGTGCAAGAGCTGGTGGACGCTGCAAACAATCCTGCCGAGGTGGGGAAATTGAACATATCGAGGGCCTGCGGAACCTGTCTGCTTAAGCTGGCCTGAATGTGAGACAGGCATGAGACGGAATCCAATCTATGGCAGCCCTGAAAAACGATGTGAAAGCCTTCATCGTTCAGGCTTTGGCGTGTTTCGACACTCCCACGCTCGTCTCACAAAACGTTAAGCAAGAATTCGACATCGATGTGACCCGCCAGCAGGTGGAGCAGCACGATCCAACAAAGCGCGCCGGCGCCAATCTGGCAGCCAAGTGGCGCACCCTGTTCGAAGATACTCGCAAGCGCTTCCGCGAAGAGACGGCAGAGATCCCGATCGCCAACCGAGCGTATCGACTCCGGGCTCTTGGCCGTATGGCTGAGAAAGCCGAGAACATGAAGAACATGGCGCTGACTGCCCAGTTGCTTGAGCAGGCCGCCAAAGAGGTCGGCGATGTGTACGTGAATCGCCAGACCAAGAATGAAAACCCCCACGATAATCTGGCACCTGTCCGGGTGCAGGTCGACGTGGTGGACGCGAGGAAGACTGATGCCGAGCCTTAACGTGCCTCAGGCCAGCTTCCTGCGCATGGATACTAAGTTCCGCGGCTTTGTAGCTGGCTTCGGTTCAGGCAAGACTTGGGTAGGCTGCGCGGCACTGTGCAAGCACGTGTGGGAATGGCCCCGGATCAACTCCGGCTACTTCGCTCCGACTTACCCGCAGATCCGCGACATCTTCTTCCCAACGATCGAGGAGGTCGCTTTCGACTGGGGCCTGAAGGTCAAGACGAAGGAAAGCGACAAAGAGGTTGAGTTCTACAGCGGCGGACAGTATCGCAGCACCACCATCTGCCGCTCGATGGAGAAGCCGCAGACGATTGTGGGTTTCAAGATCGGGCATGCGCTGGTGGATGAGCTTGATGTTCTGCCGGCACTCAAGGCAGAGCACGCCTGGCGCAAGATCATTGCCCGCATGCGCTACAACGAGCAGGGGTTGAAAAACGGCGTAGACGTGACGACGACCCCCGAGGGGTTCAAGTTCGTCTATCAGCAGTTCGTGAAGCAGTTGCGCGAGAAGCCGGCGCTTCAGGGTATGTATGGCCTTGTCCAAGCCAGCACGTTCGACAACGAGCTGAACCTGCCGGCCGACTACATTCCGTCGCTGATGGAGTCCTACCCCGAGCAGCTGATCCTGGCCTATCTGAACGGTCAGTTCGTCAACCTGAATGCCGGCTCGATCTACCACGCCTACGACAGAAAGCTGAACGCTTGTTTCGACACCATAGAGCCCGGCGAGCCGCTGTATATCGGCATGGACTTCAACGTCGGCAAGATGGCGGCAATCACGCACGTCAAGCGCGCCGATGGCAGGCCCCGGGCGGTGGATGAGCTGATCGATGGCTTTGATACTCCGGACATGATCCGGCGTATCAAAGAGCGCTACTGGCGGCACAACGGCAAGGACTACGAGAAAACCTGCGAAATCCGGATCTACCCGGACGCCTCGGGCGGATCACGCAAGTCAGTGAATGCCAGCGAGACCGATATCGCGATCCTTCGTCAGGCCGGATTCAAAGTGATAGCGCCGAATGCCAACCCGCCGGTGAAGGACCGCATTAACGCCATGAACGCGATGTTCTGCAACGCCAACGGCGAACGCCGATACCTGATCAACCCTCTGCGCTGCCCGACCTATGCGGACGGCATCGAGCAGCAGGTGTGGGCGGCCAACGGCGAGCCTGACAAGAAGTCCGGCGTCGACCACGCGAACGACGCTGGCGGCTACTTCATCCATCACGACTACCCGATCATCAAACCAGCACCAGTCACCACCACATCCCTGAGAATCTGACTATGAGCAACGACGACCCAAGCATCGCCCTGCCGGCGGTTGAGCGCATGCGCGAGCACTGGGCCATTGTTGACCCGCTGATGGGTGGAACCCAGGCAATGCGCGCGGCTGGCACCAAACTGCTACCGCAATACCCAGCCGAAGCCGACGACACCTACAAGGATCGCCTATCCCTGTCCACGCTGCTCCCGGCCTACGCCGAGACGGTGGCCAGCAGCACTTCTCGCGTATTCGCCGAACCTCTTCAGTTGGGAGAAGACATTCCCGAGCCGGTAAAACTGTTCTGTGATGACATCGACCTTGGCGGCAATGACCTCAATTCGTGGTCGGTCGAGTGGTTCCGCGAGGCGCTGGCTAAAGGCCTGTGCCACGCGATGATCGAGCATCAGCCGACCCTCGATGCTGAGGGCAACAAGCTGTACAAGACCGTCGCCGAGGAAGAGGCCGCAGGGGTTCGCCCTTACGCAGTTATCATCAAGCCGGGCCAGGTGCTCGGCTGGCGCTTCGACGGCGGCAAGCTGATGCAGGTTCGCTACATGGAGTCGGTCGAGGTCGCAGACGGTGACTTCGGCGTCAAGTGCGTGGATCAGGTCCGCGTGCTGGAGCCTGGCAGCTGGCGCACCTATCGCAAGCCTGAGAAAGGCGGCGCGTGGGTAGAGGAGGCTAGTGGCTCGACCAACCTCACATACATTCCATGGGTGACGTTCTACACGGGCCGCACAGGGCCGATGACGGCTAAGCCGCCACTGCTCGAACTGGCCCACCTGAACGTCAAGCACTGGCAGTCACAGAGCGACCAGGACAACTTGCTGCACGTTGCCCGCGTCCCGCTGCTGTTCGTGTTCACCGACAACGAAGAATTCAAGCTGACCATCAGCTCGGCCAGCGCAACCCGCATGCCGAAGGACGGAAACGCCAAGTACGTCGAGCACACCGGGGCGGCAATCACCGCCGGGCGCGACTCGCTGAACGATCTGGTCGATGACATGCGTATGGCCGGGGCCAAGCTGCTCCAGAAGGACAAGCAGGCCGTGAAGACGGCGGCACAGGCCAACGAGGAAGCGGCGCAGGAGTTGTCCCCGCTGGCTCGCCTGGCTGGTCAGTTCGCCGACTGCATCGCGCAGCTGCTCCAAATCCTGGCCGATTACGGCAGCCTGGGTGACGGTGGCCGCGTCGAGATGCGCGGCAATTTTGACTCGGATTTTGCACCTGAAGTCAGCTTGCCAAACCTGATCAGCATGGCCAACTCCGGCAAGCTCAGCGACGAAACGCTCTACTCCGAAATGCAACGCCGCGGCGTCATCAGCGACGAACTGGATTGGGAAGACGAAAAGGCGCGCATTGAGGAACAGGGACCAGCACTAGGGGCGATCTGATATGGCAACGGTCAACGAGCAGCTTCAGTCGGCATCGATCGGTCACGCGGTTGACCTGCAACACCTCAGCAATGCCGAGGTGCGCAAGATCATGGCGCTGCTTAATAGGGCTGACGAGGATCTGCGTGCCAGACTGCTCGCTGCTGTAGAGCGCATGGGGCCGAATCGCTTCACTGTCACCTACATGAACACGGTGCTGGAGTCGGTTCGCGAGCTTAACAAGCAGGTTTACACGCAAGCCGGCGAGGCGCTGAAAGAGGCGGTCGATGAACTAGCCGCCTACGAGATTGGCTATCAACAGGCGCTGTTCACTGCCACGCTACCGGCTCAGGTGCTTGTCGCCGTTCCGCTGGCGAGGATCGACCTGGCTCAGGTGCAGAAGATTGCATCAAGCCGCCCATTTCAGGGCAAGTTGCTCGGCGAATGGATGGCTGATCTTGAGGTGGGCCGCGCCGCTCGCATCCGTGACGCCATCCGCATCGGCATGGTCAGCGGCCAAACCACTGACCAGATCGTTCGCGGCATCATGGGCATCAAGTCCGAGGGTTATGCCGATGGGCTGCTCAATCGCAGTCGTAACGACATCGACGCGATGGTGCGGACGGCGATAAGCCACACCGCACAGGGCGCACGCGATGCGTTCTACCAAGCCAATGGCGACCTGATATCAGAGGTGGTATGGCTTAGCACGCTGGACGGACGCACATCTGCTCCATGCCGGTTGCGCGACGGGCTGCATTACACCACCGATACGCACGAGCCTGTCGGGCATAAAGTCCCATGGCTGTCTGGCCCCGGCCGCATCCACTGGCGCTGTCGCAGCAGCTCGACCCCTGTCATTAAGGCATGGGAAGAGCTGGGACTGTCGAAACAAGACATTCCGCCAGGCACACGGGCGAGCATGGACGGCCAGGTGCCCGATTCAACCACTTACGGTGAATGGATCAAGGGTCAGAGCGCAAAACGCCAGGACGATGTTCTCGGGCCTGCTCGCGGAAAGCTGATGCGTGAAGGCGGACTGCCCCTTGACAAGTTTTACAACGACCAAGGCCGCACTCTGACGCTCGACCAGTTGCGCGAGCGGGATGCTGCATCTTTCGCTAAGGCTGGGCTATGATGGCTATATGACTGATAAGCCGAAGCTCCACGTTATACAAGGTACGCCCGCCCCTGAGACTCCGGTCGAGCAGGCGCGCAAGCGTGTTCGCGCAATGCCTAAGCCGGCCTCGATGATTCAGTGTCATCGCTGCGGCAGCCGGGAGGTCATGGTGACCAAGATCGGGATGCTGCTGAAGAACGGCAAGGCCATTGGCGGCACCCCGCAGATACTGTGCGCGAGTTGCCATAGAGGCGGCGAGCGCGTAGTGCTCTGCTGAACAAACTAAACACCTGAAACCCGCCAAGTGCGGGTTTTTTATTACCCAAAATTCAAGCCTTGGCATCCGCTGGGGCTTTTTTATGCCTGCTGTTCGGATGGACGGGGCGCACTGAGTCGGATGGCTCGCAGGAGACAAGATGAAACTCAAGACTGTTGAAGTGGATGGCAAGCAATACGCGGAAGTCCTGGATGGGAAGCCGGTATTTATCGGTGACGACGGAAAAGACATCGCTTTCGATGCTGTTGGCACCCGCGACACCATCACTCGGCTGAACGCTGAAGCCAAATCGCACCGCACCCGCGCCGAGGCCGCAGAAACGGCTGTAGCCGCGTTCTCTGGTATCGACGACCCGGCTGCAGCCCGCAAGGCGCTGGAAACTGTCGCCAATCTCGATGCTAAAAAACTGGTGGATGCCGGTGAGATCGAGCGCGTGAAGGCCGAAATCAGCAAGGGCTATCAGGCTCAGCTTGACGAGGCCAACGGCAAGTCGCAGACCCTGGAGCAGCAGCTGTATGCCGAGAAGATCGGTGGCAGTTTCTCCCGCTCCAAGTACATCGCCGACAAGCTGGCTGTGCCAGTAGACATGGTTCAGGCCACTTTCGGCCAGAACCTGAAGGTCGAGGAAGGCAAAGTCGTCGCTTATGACGCCCAGGGCCAGAAGATTTTCAGCCGATCCCGCCCGGGTGAACTGGCCGACTTCGACGAAGCCATTGAGACGCTTGTTTCGCAGTACCCGCACCGCGACCACATCCTTAAGAGCTCCGATGCCACTGGCGGCGGCGCACGGGATAGTGGCAACCCCAACGGCGCCAAGGGCAACTTTGGCGGCAGCAAAGCAGATCGCGTAGCGGCCATTAAGGCCATGACCGCAACAAGCTAAGGAGCAACTATGTCCCTGTCGAACATGAAGGTATTCAACGAGTACCTCAAGAAAACCACCATCGAAACCCTGGCGCAGGACGTTGAGAAGTTCAACGCCGCCTCCGCTGGCTCCATCCGTCTGACCACTCAAGGTATTGACGGAGACTTCCTGCAAGAGTCGTTCTGGGCGGGCCTGCACAGCGCTCAGCGCCGCGTTGACCGCTATGCCGCCAACGGTGCGCAGGCTGCAACCCCGCTGACCCAGAAGCAGTACGACTCGGTGAAGATCGCCGGCGGCTTCGGCCCGATCCTGTGGGAGCCTTCGCAGCTGTCGTGGGTTCAGAAAAACCCGGAAGAAGCCCTGGAAGTGATCAGTCGCAACCTGTCCGAAGCCATCATGTCGGACCAGTTGAACACCGCCATCGCCGCTCTGGTCGCCGCCATTGGCAACCAGCCAACCGCCACCAACGACGTGTCCGCCACTGCTGGCGTGGACTACATCGCCATTAACAACGCTCACGCGCTGTTCGGTGACGCCTCGCAGCGTCTCATTGCCCAGGTAATGACCGGCGCCATGTACCACAAGCTGATCGGCAAGAACCTGGTCAACGCCGAGAAACTGTTCACCTTCAGCGGTGTTCAGGTTGTCGACATCCTGGGCAAGGCCGTGATCATCACCGACGCCGCCGCGCTGTACGAGGCCGGCACCCCGAACAAGCAAAAGGTGCTGAGCTTGGCTGATGGCGCTGCGATGGTGATGGATGGTTCCGACCTGATCACCAACATCCAGACCTCCAACGGCAAGGAGCGCATCGAGACCACTATGCAGGCCGACTACACCTTCGGCATGGGCCTCAAGGGCTACACCTGGGATACGGCCAACGGCGGCAAGTCGCCAACCAGCGCTGAGCTGGCCACCGGGACGAACTGGGATCTGGTTGCGAACAGCATCAAGGCCTCGGCTGGCGTTATCACCATCGGTGACGCTACGAAGTAATCGAGACGGCGGCCTGCGGGTCGCCTGACCCACCTGCCAGGAGTCCACCATGGACGAGAAAATCGTTTACGAGAAACACCCAGTCACCGCTGAGCGCAAGGCCGAACTGCGCCAGAAAGGCTACAAGATCATCGACGCCCAGTTCGCGCCGGAAGGCTACGAGCATCCCGAACCTATCAAAGTTCGCAGCGACAAGCCGTCCAAGGGTCTGAAGGTCGACGAAATCAAGGCGAAGCTGACCGAGAAAGGCATCCAGTTCGATGCGGGGGCCGAACGGCCTGCACTCGCCGAACTGCTCGACAAGGCAGCTCAGGAATAACCCATGACCGACTTCATCACTGTTGCAGACGTTGACGCATTGCTGGGGTCGGACTGGGCGGGTGCCGGTGATCCGGCTCTGTCTGTGATGCAGGCCAACGCCTGGCTGACCAGCAAGATTAAGCGTCCTGTCCCCGCCGAAGTACCGGCCGAGATTAAACAGGCCGGCGCCCAAGTTGCAAAAGTCGCCTCGACGGGAGGCCTGTACAAGGCAACGCAAAAGGAAGTTCTGAGCAAGACCGTGTCGGCCACTTCCGGGACATCCGTCAGCAAGACTTATGCCGAAGGCTCTACTGACTTGTCGCAGGGCGAGAATCTCGCCCTTGCCTTGATCTATGCATGGGTCACCGGAACCAACTCGATTCCGATGGTGAGGGGCTGACCATGGGCCTTCGCGAAGAGATCCAGGCCGATCTGGCCGAGGCATTCGACACTGATCTGGCCGATGCAGTGCGTGCAGTATCTGGCGCTCGCGTCGTTGCTGGCGAATACGACCCGATAACTGGCTCGGATACTGGAGGCTCGACGCTGAATTACAGCGGGCGCGGCGTCTTTAGCAGCTACTTGGCACGCGAGATTGACGGAAGCCTGATTCAGACGACTGACGAAAAGCTGCTGGTCCTGCAAAACGAGTTGTTCGTCCTGCTGGATGGCGCGCAGACGGCAGAAATTGCCGCGCCTGCGATAGGCGACATCAACAGTGGAAAGCGAGTTCTGAACGTGTCGGAAGACCCGGCCATGGCGACATTCACCATTCAGTTGCGGGTGTGACGATGAGCTTTGCAGATGATATCCGGCGCTTCAGCGTGAAGACCGAGGCAGCACACAACAAGATTGTCCGGGCCGCGACTATCGAACTGTTCAGCGGCGTGATCAAGTCGACGCCAGTTGATACGGGCCGAGCCAAAGGTGCGTGGGCAACATCTGTGGGCTCGCCTACAAATGATGCGCCTGATCGACTTGGGGAGGCCGCATCCATTGCCGAGGTGGTTGCAATCACACCTCCAGGCGCAGGCCAGGAGACGTATCTGGCGAACAACCTGCCTTACATCGAGCGGCTTGAGAACGGCAGTTCCACGCAGGCCCCGGCAGGCATGGTCACCATCAACATGGATCGAGTCTCCAAGATCGTCGCCGCTGCCATCGAAAAGAACAGGGTTTGAGCCATGTCTGAAACCAAGATCAACGGAGCGCTGGTTGCCGCCTATCTGGCAAGCAATCTCTACCCGGTAAGCCGAACCCATGTCGAAGGCAAGGTTTTCGTTCCAGTAATCGGCCGGGCTTGGGCGCGACTTACCGATATGCCGACCGGCCGCGAGCCAGCCGCATTCGGTGCTGTGAACCCGGTCGAGCGCACCGGTTACCTACAGATCGACATTTACCACCCGAACAACACAGGAGCGGCGCTGATTCTCGCCGATGCCGACAAGGCGCTGAGCTTCTACAAGCCAGGCCTGAGACTCGAATACCAAGGCCAGCGGGTACATATCCGCAAGGCTGAGCGCTCGAAGATCACACCGGAGGCTGTCTGGACCGGCGTCAGCATCTTCGTTTTTTACACGGCATGGGTTTATCCGACCGCCTGATTCATTCCCCGAGCAACCACCCACACCCGCCCATCAGCGGGTTTCTTTGTTTCAGGAGATCCCTAAATGGGCTTAGCTAACGGCTCTGCCGTACAAACGTATTACGTCGAAGAGGTGGCAGGCGCTATTCCTGCAACTCCCGCCTGGAAGCCGATCCGCTTCGTCAGCGCCGGCCTGACGCCGAACATCAACCAGATCGATACGGCGGAAATGAATCAATACCGCCAACAGCAGGCGAGCCGCGGCGGCACCTACAGCGTGGCCGGCGATATCGCGGTCGAGCTGTCTTTCTCCAGCTTCGACGACCTGATCCAGGCTGCCATGCAGGGCACCTGGACCGCGAACGTCCTGAAGATCGGCAAGGTCGAGCGCTCGTTCGCCATCCTGGAGCGCCACACCGACATCGGCGTCGATTACGTCTATCACGGCTGTCGCGTCAGTACGATGGCGATCAGCTCCCCGCTGAATGCCCCGGTTGGCGTCACCTTCAGCATGATGGGCACCAAGGCCGAGAAGTACACCGTGCCGGTTGGCTCGACGTACCTGCCGGCGACCGCGACCGACATC
The DNA here is from genome assembly GCF_009600035.1 of Pseudomonas sp. FSL R10-2964. Classification (NCBI taxonomy): domain Bacteria; kingdom Pseudomonadati; phylum Pseudomonadota; class Gammaproteobacteria; order Pseudomonadales; family Pseudomonadaceae; genus Pseudomonas; species Pseudomonas sp. FSL R10-2964. The sequence goes on from NZ_WIWH01000006.1 coordinate 125,419, forward strand.
ATGATCACCACCAACCTGGCGTTGACCGAGGGCGGGGTGTCCGTGGCTTATGCGACCGAATGGAGCGTCAGCCTCGACAACGGTATGGAAGCCCTGTTTGCGCTGGGCAGCCGTGAAGCCTTCGACATCTCCAACGGTGTCGCCAAGGTCACCGGATCGATGTCGGCCTATCTGGTCGATGCGGTGCTGTGGGACAAGGTGCTGAATGAGACCGCCACTTCTCATGTGATCGAGTTCACCGAAGGCGCCGACAGCTACACGCTGGAATTGCCGAAGGTCCGTTACACCCAGGGCCAGAAGCAAACCAGCGGCCCGGGCGCAATCATCCCGCAATACACCGTCAGCGCCGGTTACGACGACGTGCTGGCCACCACCATGATGATCACGCGCACTGGCGCGTAATCGAATCCTTTCTACAGGCCCGCCACTGAGCGGGCCTTTTCATTTTGGAGATTCACCGCATGTCTGCTAAATCTGAAAAAGCCACCACCGCTATCAAGCCATTCGCTCTGTCCGACTTCTTCACCCTGGGCGCTCTGGAGAAAGGCAAGAAACTGCCGTTGACCCTGCCTGATGGCACTGAAACCGAATATCACCTGATGGTGCTGGGTGCCGATGCGCCTGCTGCCCGTAAAGCCCTGCTGGAAGCAACTCGAATCCTGCGCGATGAGGGAAAGGAAGGCATGTCGGTAGAAGAAGAGGCCGCCATCTCTCAGCGTGCCAACCTGCTGTACCGTTCCGCGCTGGCCTTCGACTGGTCGCTGCCGGTGCCATACAGCAAAGAAGCCGTAGCCGAGCTGCTGCTCAACAACCCCGGCCTGGCGAATGATGTCGAGCGACTGGCGAGCGACCGCGCCCGTTTTTTCGCGCCAGAGTTGAAAGCCTCCTAACCCACTGGGAAGGCGAGGCTAAGCTCAATAAGCCGGTCAAAGGATCGACTGCCACCACCCGCGATCACCTGACGCGGGTCTGGAATATGACCGGCCACAAGCCTCGGGAGCTGGATATTCCAGCCATGCCCGAGGGTATGGGCTATCTGGCGGGTTTGTACTGGGAGCTCAAGCGCACCAGCGATCCGCTGACCTGGCAAGAAATGGACGCCTGGACACGGATGATGGATCGGCAGATCGAGCCGGAAGAGGCCCGGGTGTTGATGAAAATGGACGGCATTCACTGCCGGGTGATGAATGAGGGGTGAGGTCACCGCAGGGGCTGGTTCGGCTGTAGGTTTTGCTGCCGTATACACGGTTTAATATCATTATACCGTGCGAATGTTGTATAGTTTTTGCACACCCTGCAATACCGTTGCGAGAATCTCATGGCAGTCACACCTAAAAAGCAGAGCCCCGTGTCCCAAAAACTAGCGATAGTCTGCGCGCTAGCTATGGCTGCGAGCGTATTTGCTGGTGATGATATGCCGAAAGAGCAAAAGGACACCTACCAGCTGGGTAGCCAGTCCATTGCCGCGAACACCAGCGATGCCGAAGCTCTGGCCCTAATACCTGGGCTGATTGATATGGGCAACAAGGTCAATGCGTTCTTTGATCGCGTCTATGCGGATATCCTTGCTGGTCGAGTGCCGGCAAGCCACCTCGTCAAGCATCCCTTCGCAACGGTTGGCGAGATATTTAGTCGAGCCCTTGCTGAGGTCAAGGACTTGAAAGGCACTGGGGATCTGGGGCCATACGGAGACAAGCTGATTACCCTTTTGGCAGAGTCTCGCCACAAGGCTGATCGCAACGCGAATCTGATCCGCCAGATGCTGGTAGAGCCGAAACCTTACGTCAGCTCTATTGATCGCAAAGGCTTGGTAGCCCTTGCCAAGCTCAGCCGAGAAGCCGCTGCGTCGTACAACTCCTGATTGATGGATCCTGTCGAGGTTTCATTTCACCCGGACACGTACGATAGGTTTTTCAGACCTCTCGAATCATCCAATCCCGGGTTCCTAGACCAGCTCCTAGTGGATTTCTGTCGTTATCAGCAGTCTATGCGCGATGACTTGCCAGACTACTTCGGGTTTGATGCGGAATATGGCTCGCCCCCCGCAATAGCGGGCTGCATCGAGCATATTCACCTGTGCATTCCGCCTCGGAATTTTCCCAAGCGCCAGAAGCAGGGGCAGCGCAAATGCCGGAAGGGCGAGCCGGAGAATGATGTCGCGCTCGTCTATGCGAGAGGTCTCTTCGAAAATCATCGGTTCTGCATTATCGGGATTTTGATGCCTGATGCGCATGAGCAGGCGAACAACAACGAGCTTATGACGTGGCTCGGCCGCCTGGGTCGTGAGTTTCGAAGTGAGAACTGACTAATGAGCACTGATGATAAGCCCCGTGACCATTCGCAGATGACTGCGCTTGAGAGAAAGTATTCAAGGAATCGCCCGCCGCTACTCAGCCAAGAAGTCTTGGACAGAGTGGCAAGGGAGCATGCTGCCTTCTTCCGAGAGCTTGGAGCTGAGAGAGGGCGTAAGCCTTCACCGGACGATCAGCCGACCTGAAACCCAGCCCTCGCGCTGGGTTTTCTGCATTTAGGTCTTGGCATCCCGAGCAGCAAGCTCGGCGACAATGAATTCCCGCAGTGACATTCCGCTTTTGTCGAAGTCAGTGAGGTATACGATCTTTCCGCCTGCTTTGTAGGCTGCGTTGATCGGCCCCTTGGTCTTGGCATCGAGAGTTATGACTACGCTAGTGAATGACCTAGCCGCGATGGAAAGATCGGCTTCATTTTTACGAAGGCGAGTCTTTTCATTGAGCCGATCAGAAAGAGGGGTTTTCTGCTGGCGTATGAAGTCGAGCAAGGATTCATCGGCAAAGCGACCAAGGTCAAAGCCGCCTACGCGCTGCTCGTTAGGAGGATGCGCCGGGTTGCCGAAGCCGAATAAATAATCCGTTTTGACGACTGCCTTCACCGTTCTCTGGATGAATGCCTTTAGATCCGCCTTCTCTTCTGGGATGGGCGGGATTTCAAACTCTGCCTCCCTTGTGATTGCGAGGCAGAATTCTGGGGCTGGTAGTTCGTGAGCGAGGTCCATACCCCGCTCAAATAGGAAGTCCCAAACGTTGTTGTCGATGTAGATGCCGATCAAGATTTTATTTTCCCGTAGCTCTGAATCCCCCAGTCATCTGCTACATCGCTAAGGTCTTTCTGGCTCGAGAACTCAATGTACTCAGTCAGTATGGCCAGCAGATCAATATGGCGCTGGAGAATGGGCTCACCAGTCGGGGCGCACGTGTCTACAGCGTGCTGACCATTAATCTTTGTCGAGCTAAGCTGCACCATTAACTTGGTCCTCAGATTACGCGTCTGGGCTTCTCTAGATCCGACCGGTACTGAGAGTGACCTCAGAAGATTTGCCTTATCTATATTCGACTGCAGGGGCATTCAACGTTCCTTGTTTGTTGGCATCGGTTGGCGTTAGTGCGCCAGGCCTGGCATCTCAACGCAGTGAACCAGAATGTCATTCCTGACTACCTGTCCGCTCATCTGGTGAAGGACGACAGAGATATCTTCAATCTCTAGGTGCGTACCTGGCGTACCTCGATAGTCGTCTGAATCGAGGTCAAGATGCACGCCGATATTTAGATGGGGCAGCGGGCCGTCCGACTCAATGCTGGCGACCTGCTGGTCTTCTCCAAGGATAAAAAGGTAGGTGTGCTTCATTTAAGTTGCCTTCTGAGTTCTCGGTGCGGGAAGAAGAGGGTTGTAGTTATGCGCGAATCTCTTCCCGATCAGGTGTGAGCCAAACTTCGATCAATTACGGACTCAAGTAACGTAGGTGACGCACCACAAAGAAGCCCCAGCTTACGGCCGGGGCTTCAGGTGACGACACCGACCTCCACGGAAGAGTCGTCACTGAGAATATAGTACTGCGGTGGAAAAGTGCTGTGTCGCTGGGGTAGCCGTTCCAGTTCGCCTCGGCGGGGTTTTGGTCGTTCCCTGTGATTCAGCATAGAATCTCAGCATTGATAAATTTGGAGATAGCATGAAACGCGACTGGGAACTGGTTCGCAAAGTCCTACTGGAGGTCGAGGCGCTTGAATCAAGCAGGCAGATGCTTCGCTCCAGCGCTATCGACGGCTATGACTCTGATTTTTCTGCCTACCATATCCACATGCTGATTGAGGCAGGGCTGATTGATGGGAAGTGCGGCAAGTCGCTGAGCGGCCCTCGCGATTGCTGGGCCAATGAGCTGACATGGGCAGGACATGAGTTCCTGGACAAGATCAGATCTCAGACGGTTTGGAATAAGACTGTGGGTCTCTTGCGGGAAAAGGGGCTGGATCTGTCATTCGATACTATCAAGGCTGCTGCTGCGTCCGTGGCGACTAGTCTGCTCGGGTAGTACTCTCTGCAATGGTCGCTTACCTTGGCAGCTGGGGGGGGGGGTTGGCCCCTCCCTTCAATAGTGGTAGATAGTGACGGGCTACTTCTTCTTGTTGCGAAGCGCTTCCGCCGCCTCATGCACCGCTCCACCCCGAGCCTCGGCTAGCTGCCTGGCGCGCCGCTCTATCTCTTGCTCCATTTGCAGGGCGAAGTCGGCAACGATATTTGAAATAGGCTGAGAGGCCTTCTCCCGAATCTGGCTCAGCCGGTATTCGCGTTCGACTGCGGATTCTTGTGGGTCGAGGCTTTCCTCTAGGCGCGAAATTATCTCTGCGTGCAACGATCTTGAACCCGCCTTGGCGCTTTCTTCGAGGCGCCGCCTTAGCTCGACAGGCATTCGAATTGGGTACGGGGAGATGGCGTGTCGATCATTCATGGCGGGCTCGCGCTTTGTGTTGTGCTCAGTATGCGAAATGAATCAAAAAGACTCAATGAGTTAACTTGACTCATTCCGCGTTTGAGTTACTATGACTCCACACCCAGCAAGGAGCGGAAAATGAAAGATGCACACAAGGTATCCCCATACAGCCTGCGGATTTCTGAGCAGCTGAAGGCCAGGGCGAGGGATGAGGCGCACGCGAACCGGCGCAGCCTTAATGCGGAGCTTGAGCTGTTAATTGAGGAGGGTTTCAAGTGGCGGGAAGCGCAGAAGAATCAGGCAGTAGCCTAAAACGAAGAAACCCCGGCTTGCAGGCCAGGGCTTCGGATGTGAAAACTTTCGACGGAAATCACGACATGAATAATAGCACAGCGGTATCGAATGTCATTCCTTTCAGCTTCGGCAGGCAGCAGGTGCGCACGCTGATGATTGATGATCAGCCATGGTTCGCCGCCCAAGATGTACTCGACGCCCTTGAGTATGCCGATACATACAAGCCTTCTCGTGCTGTATCGCACGTCCCATCTCAATGGAAGGGTGTGCAACGGTTGCACACCCTTGGCGGCACACAGCAGATCATGATGATTTCGGAGCAAGGGCTGTACTTCGTGCTTGGCCGCTCCGATAAGCCCAAGGCCCTACCGTTTCAAATGTGGCTGGCAGGGGACGTGCTTCCATCTATTCGCAAGACTGGTGGCTACACGGACCATCAAGGCTCAATGGGCGATTTGGTCGGCTCCGTAATCGGCACCAGTGGCGAGCACGTCCTTGATCGAGTGATCGAGCAGAAGGCTTCGCCAGTACCTCATTCGCTCCAGCGCAGTTTCAAGCACACCATGAAGAGCCGGCTTCGCTCGCGCTTTAACGTTCCGCGCACTGCCTTGATTCCGGCGGAGTACCTGAACGACGCCTGCAACTTCGTGGCGGCTTACTCCTTGGAAGGCGAGTGGATTGGCCGCGCCAGCTTGAACACCCACGAATTGACCGACAAGGAACTGTACGATGTTGGCTTCCTCATTCACCACTTCTTGGCGGTGAAAGGAATTTATGAGCGATGGGGTGTTGGTAGCGCGTTAAGAATGTTGGGTTCGCCAATCCCGGCAGAAATTACCGACCACTTCAGCGATGCGATGATGGCTATAGGTGGGCTAAAAAAGCGCTCGGCCGACATGGATGTTGCGGCAAATCGCCTTGGCCTGCGGAATGGGAAGGCGACTCGATCTGCCGCAGCCTAATTATTCAGCTACGCCTAGACCTTTAGAGGCAGCCCCGCACATGCGGGGTTTTGGCCGTTCCCTCGGATAGTGGTAGATTGCCGCTTTAATCGGAGGGATACCGGATGGCGGCAGTTAAATGCAAGGGGTGCGGCGCTCAGGTTTGGACGAAGGCAGGCGCCTGCCCGGTCTGCGGAGCAAAACCGTCACGGAAAGCGAAGGTGTTGGCTTGGGTAGCGCTTGCATTGATCGTTTTTGTGGTCCTGAAAGGTGTCTTCAGCGGAGAGCCTGCGCACACCACCGCACAAAAAAGCACTCCGATGGATGTCGCGGAAGGCGTGACTGCAAGTCAGTCAATGCCAGAGCTGAGTTCTGGCCCAGCGCCGATTAGAAGCGGCGCACTCGACAGTTACACGAAAGCTACGCACCCCAAAATATATGCAAAATGGGGTGCCGAAGGAGCAAAGAAAATTGAAGCCCACCAGAAGCTTGCTGCAGACCTGATAGCAACGTCTGGCAGGTGTGACGCGGTTTCAATAGTTGGCCTGTCCGAGCAGCGGAGCAGCCCGCCATCGAACATTGTGGTTTTCGTAGATTGTGAAAACGGCCAACGGTTCTATATCGGGCCAAATGATCTTGGCTCTCCGCTGAAGTCAGAGGCTGAGCGCGCCTTGAATAAAGAATCGGCAATTTCAATTTGTCGCGACTCAGTGAGGGCCGCTGCAAAATTTCCATCGTCCGTGAATTTTAGCGCCTTCGGCACGGTCGCCGAGACAAACAAAACAACGGGCGGAACATCGGTCTATATGGACTTTGAGTCGAAGAATGAACTGGGCAATTTAATACCGCAGCGGGCTACATGTGTCTTCCCTGTTAGCGGAAAGCCAGAACTGCGAGTCGGCAGCAGATAACGCCGAACAAACCCAACAAGCCTCGCCAAGTGCGGGGCTTTTTTTCGACCGGAGGAAAGTATGCGGCCCCAGGATTTCTATGTGATACAGAGAGCGGAGGAGGGGCGGCGCGTCGATCTATCGAATCCAGACGGTACACCTAGCGGTCACTGGATGGTTGTTAGGTCTGTTCTCTCAAGCCATTACGAAGAAGCATTCAAGCAGATTAGTCGTGCCGCGCTGGGCGAGGTGATGCAGATCGCAAGCGCCGGAGACAAGGCGGCAATAGTGCTGATGACCAAGACGCTAAGGCGCAACCGTAAGGCCCGGCTCGTCGCGTCCTTGATCGCTGACTGGTCATTTGATTGCGACTGCTCGGAGCAAGAAAAAACCCGACTCCTCGTCAGCGCCCCACGATTGCGCCGCCAGATCGAGAAAGTCAGCGAATCAATTTTTGTAGAGAGTGCGCGCCATGAGTGAAACCGCCCGACTGACGATTTCTGTCGACAGCTCCCAGGCTCGCGGCGCGAACAAAGACCTTGGGGCGCTTGAGCGCGGCGCGTCGACTCTCACCTCCGGCCTTAGCAAGATGATTGCCCCGCTGGTTTCAGTCGCCACTGCTATGGCCGCGCTGAACAAGGCGTCCGACGTTCAGCGACAGTTTGACGTGCTTAATGCCGGCCTTATCACGGCCACCGGGAGCAGCGAGAAGGCAGCCAGCGCCTTTAAGGCTCTGCAAGAGTTTGCTCAAAAAACACCGTATGACCTGAATCAGGCGGTAAAAGGCTTCACGCAACTGGTGAACCTTGGCCTAACCCCGTCCGAAAAGGCTTTGATGTCATACGGAAACACCGCATCAGCCATGGGCAAGGACCTCAATCAAATGATTGAAGCGGTCGCCGATGCTGCCACTGGCGAATTTGAGCGACTGAAAGAGTTCGGCATCAAGGCAAAGGCGAATGGCGATCAGGTGTCGCTAATATTCCAAGGCGTTACGACGAAGGTCGGTAATAACGCCAAGGAGATCGAAAGCTTCCTCATTAACCTGGGAGAGACAAAGTTCGGCGACGCCATGTCGCTGCGGATGGCGACCCTAGACGGCGCTATATCAAACCTTGGCGACACATGGGAAAACACGTTTCGACTTGTCAATGACGCTGGACTCGGCGATGTCATGAGAGAGTCCGTCAATGACGCTGCAGAAGCTCTTGGCGAGCTCAATAACATGCTCGCATCCGGGGAGATGGAGGGCTACCTAGAGGCCTCGTCTATCGCATGGTCTGGATGGGCCTCCGACATCACCGAATCTGTTCGGCTGATCAGTGATTTCCTTGATGATGCCTGGATCGAGTGGGGTGATGGCGCAAAAGACGCCTCGAAGGGTATGTACCTTGGATTCAAGGAGTTCCCCGCAGAGATCCGCGCCTATTTCCAAGAAGCCGCTGTAGAGGCCATTTCTTTTGTTGATCGCCTAGTTGCTCAGGGCGTGTACGCGAAAGACGCCATAGCCGCAATCTTCGATAACACCACGCTGGATGATGCACGCAAAAAGTATGACGCGACGGTGAGCGTGTCGAACCAAGTCCGTCAGGACATGATTGACGACATCTCACAAGAAAAAGACGCGACGATTAATGCGGTAAACGAAAAGATCGAGTCATCTAAGGGGCTTCGCCACGAATACGACCTCCAGCAAAAGGCTGCCAAAGCCTTAACCGCCGATCGTCTAGCGCAGTACAAAACAAAGGGTGACGGCTCTAGCGCGTCATCTTCTTCAGCTGTGGATAAGGCGGCAAAAGCGGCCGCCGCTCTCGCCGCCCAGCAAGAAAAGGCGCTGACGTCTTTTCTTGCAACGTCCGCCATCTCAACCACCTCAATGACCGCCATGTCGGACGCATATCTCGCCGGGGCTGATAACGTCCGCGAGTTGAGCATCCAGCAGAAAATCGAGCAAGAAACGCTGAAATTGGGTGCTGATGCTCACGATGCAGTAGCCGCCGCAGTTCGCAAGGAGGCCGATGCCAAGGATCGCCTGGACATTACACAGTCCATCGCGAGCATGCGCACGGAAACCACGCAGACCCTGGCTCAGGCCACTGCCACACTGCAGGGCAAGGATGCTCTCGAAGCGTTCAACATTCAGAAGTCGATGACGGTTGCGCTGGCCGGGAGAAACATTGAGGTTGGCAGCAAGGAATACCAACTGCTGCTGGACCAGACCAAAGCACAGCTTGACGCCAACAAGGCTCTGGAGCAGGCCAGCAAGGTCGAAGGGATCGTTGATCGCCTGAGCCCACAGATCAAGCTACTGAAGGATTACACCGCCGAGCGTGATGCGCTCAATGCGGCGATGATCCGCGACTCCGGTAATGTTGCACTTTACCAAGACGCCCTGGCCAAGCTTGGCAACGAGTACGAGGTCAACCGCAGCAAGGCCACGCTCTGGGGTCAGATGACCGAGGCGGCCGTTGATCGTATCGACGACGCTTTTGCTGATATGTGGAAGTCGGTGCTGAGCAAGTCCGGCGACTTCATGGATACGCTCAAGAACAGCTTTCGGCAGTTTCTGGCCGAGATGCTGCACATGGCTATTACTAAGCCGATCATTGTCCAGATTGCCTCATCGCTCGGAGTTGGAGGTGCTTCCTCTGGCGGGTTGTCCAGCATTCTAGGCGGCGGCTCAGGCGGCGGAATGAATGCGCAGGGCATGTTCGAGACCGCTTCCAAAGCGTACAGCGTTGCGACTTCAGCATTTGGTGATGCGGTTAGCGCGGGATGGACCGCTGGCGAAGGTTTCTTGGGTGGTGTGCAGGGCGCATTCAAGGCCGGTTCCGGTTATTTGAGTTCGAGCATCGGCAGCCTGTTTGGCAGCGCTGCCGGTTCGAGCGGCGCCATGGTTAACGGTGTTTACCAGTTGGGTTCTAGCGGCGGCGTTGCAACGGTAGATCTTATTTCAAACACCGTTACTAACAGTTCAGGTGCCGTGACGGGCAGCGCCAGTGCAGCAACAACCACGGCGGCTAGCGCAGGGCTTTCGGCCACGAGCGCCGTAATGTACGGCATCGGCGGTGCGATTCAGGGCTACCTGAAGGCCGGCGTTAAAGGTGCTGTGGCGGGTGCAGGTGGGGCCGTAGCGGGCGCTTACGCAGGTGCTGCGATTGGTTCAGCAGTTCCAATCATCGGTACCGCAATCGGCGCTGCAATCGGTGCAGTTTTGGGTGGCATGTTCGGCTCCTCATTGTTCGGTGGCGATTGGGTAACGAAAGATCAAGGCTTTCAGCTTGGCGTTAATAATGGCGAGCTAAATTCCTACAACTTCGAATACCAAAAAAAGAAGGGCGGGCTGTTCTCCTCGAATAAAAAGCGCACTCGGCTATCTGCTCTAGATCCTGACATGCAAGCAGCTCTAGATAACACCTACGCTTCAACGCTCGGCACTGTCATTGGATTATTTGACAGTCTGAACGTCGAGTTAAGCGATGGCGTTCTCGACGGACTGAGCGTCTCAGCCACTAAAATCAGCACCAAAGGTAAAACGGCAGAGGCCATTCAGGCAGAACTGGCCAAGTGGTTTGGCGGCCTGGCCGACGCCGCAGCTAGTGAGATCAACAAGGTTACAGATACCGGATTCGGCAAAGAGCTGAACTTTGAATATCTGACGACTTTCGTTAACAATCTTTACAGCGTTGCTGGCAGCCTCGAAATGATCGGCGCTAAAACGGTGGATTTCAATATCATTGGTGGGCGCGCCGTTGAGCATCTCGTTGCACTTGCCGGAGGTATCGAAAACCTAAATAAAAACATCACTACCTTTTACGACGGATTCACGACAGATCTACAGAAATCTGCCAGCACCCTTGATGGTGTGCGAGCGCAATTCGCCGCTATGCAGGTAGTTTTGCCAGAGACGCGACAAGGCTTCGCTGACGTGGTGAAAGGGCTCGATACCGCCACAGAGGCCGGCCGAATCTTGTTCGGTTCGCTCACGGCGAACTCTGAACAAGCCGCTGCTATGTACACGATCCTGGAGCAGCGCGAATCCGCTTACCGGAAGGCTTTCTTCAGCGAGGCGGAAAACACTGCCCTGGCCATCAAGAACACCACGACCGAGCTGAAGGCGCTGGGTGTCATCCTTCCGGCCAGTCGATCCGAGTACCGGAAGATGGTCGAAGAGGCCGCCAAGTCGACGACCGACACCGGCAAAGCGATGTACGACACCTTGATGAATGCGGCAGGTGCTGCAAGCACGGTGTTCGACGAGCTGGAGCGGCGCCTGAACCAAGGCGTCACAGACAGCTTCTCGCTGTTCCAGCGCTCGATCTCTGCCCAACAGAAGGCCGCAACGGCTGCCTACAACGCGACCAACACCTCGCTCAGCGACATGTCCGCAACGGCGGTGAAGAGCGTTACCGACCTATCCTCGGTCAGTAACTCGCTTGAGTCTGCGCTCAAATCCTTGCGCGGCACGTCTGACGATGCCGTGAAGACTTTGCGTGCCCAGGCTCAGGCGACGCTGCAATCGGCACTGGCGACGGCGCGGGCTGGCGGTTCGTTGGCCAGCTTCACCGGTCTTGAGGATGCGCTGGACACGGTCAGCAACAACAACACCGACCTGTACGGATCCATGGAGGACTTCGCGCGCGACCAGGGTCGTACTGCCAACGTTGTGGCTGAGCTGAATGCCATCAACGGCAAACAGCTCACCGCCGCCGAGAAGCTGCAGAAGAGCATCGAGGATCAGATCGGCGTGGCTAAAGCGGCGTATGACGCTCAGATGGCTCAGTTCGACCAGCAGCTTGAATTCGCTCAGGCCCAGATGGACGCCTTCAACGGCATCGACACCTCGGTCAAGAGCGTAGAGGCGGCCATCAAGGCGCTGAACGGATCGCTGATCGCCTCTCTGGCTGCCAAGCCTGCAACGGGTGCCGGTAGCGCGATGGCGAATACCGCGGCGAACAACGCCACGGTGGTCGACACGCTCTATCAGCAGCTCTTCGGTCGCACCGCTGACGCTGGCGAGAACAAGTACTGGGCGGATCGTCTCGGCTCCGGGAATCTTCCTTATGCCGAGATTGTGGCCAACATGACGCAGTACGCGAGTGCGGCGGACAAGGCGGCTATGGCGGCTATGGGCAAAGTCCCGGCGTATGCCTCTGGCGGTGATCACTTGGGCGGCTTGCGCCTGGTTGGCGAGAACGGTCCGGAACTGGAAGTTACAGGCCCGAGCCGCATCTTCAACGCGAACCAGACGGCGTCGATGCTTAAAGGCGGCAGCGATATGGGTGCACTTGTGTCTGAACTCAAACAGATGCGCGAAGAGAACAAATCGCAACGCTTCCAGATCGCCAAGACCAATCAGCAAGTCGCCTCGATGCTTCAGAAGTGGGATGCCGAAGGCACGCCAAAAGAAAGGGACTACGCCCTATGAGACTCATCAAGCCGGTTGAAATAACACCGGCCAAGCTGATCAGCAGCAACGTACCGGAGACGGATTATCCGGCGTGGTCGGTGAGTGCGACGTATGCCATTGGTGACCGGGTGCTGCTCGATCACCACATCTACGAAGCTCTGGCTATTGTGGCGGCTGGGGTCAAGCCTGGGGCTGAGGTGGTCGACAAAGACCATCCAGCCAAGTGGCAAGATCGCGGAATGGATAACCGCTGGCGCATGTTCGACGACAAGGTTGAGTCCCTGACCGCCAACCCCGGCACGATTGAAGTAAGGATCAGGCCAGGCGCAGTGATCAACTCGATGGCCCTGTTCAATCTTCAGGGCAAGTCGGTGACCATCACGATGATCGATCCGGTCGAGGGCGAGGTTTACCGCAAGACTCTCAGCCTGGTAGATGCCGGCGTGACGAATTGGTACGACTGGTTTTTCGAGCCTATTGGCAAGCGCACCGATGTTGTGGTGCTGGATATGCCGCCATACGGGTCCGCTGACATCGTGCTGATAATCGATGCTGGTGCAGAGGTCGCTGCAATAGGGCACACAGTCATCGGTGCAGTGAAGCGGATCGGCACCGCGCTCTATGGAACATCAGTCGGCATCAATGACTACAGCAGAAAATCCACGGATGAATTCGGAAACACGATTGTCATCCAGCGCTCTTTCTCCAATCGAGCTGAATTCGACGTCATTCTCGACACTTCCGAGGTTACGCGGGTGCGACGGCTTTTGGCCGAGTTGCGTGCTACGCCAGTGGTGTGGATCGGCGAGGAATCGTATGAGGCCACCATTCTTTTCGGCTTCTACAAAGACTTTCAGATCGTGTTCTCGGGCCCGACTGTTTCAGATTGTTCAATTACTGTTGAAGGGGTTATCTAATGGCCAATCCACCTGTCATTCCCAACCTGCCGCCTGCTCCAACGCGAAGCGATGGCCCGGAAGACTTCACCCCGAAAGCTGACGCCATGATGGGTGCGCTCCAGCCGATGGTGACTGCGGAAAACGCCTTGGGCGCCTGGATGAATTCCACTGCATCGCAAGTCGCTGCTGATGCGTTGTTCGCGGGTCAAGCCGCCGACCGCGCCGAAGCCGTGGACACCAACGTCAGCGAGCAGGTTGCGGCTGCGCAGACTGCTGCCAATAACGCCGCCGCGTCTGCCACTGCCGCCGAGTCGGCCCCCGGATCTATCGGCAATCTCGCCCTGCTGCACGCCGTTGCACTCTCTTTCTAAGGAATCACCATGGCCAAGACATTCACTGCGCCGTTTGCCCAGACTTACAAGACCGGTACTGCCGTCGTTACTGCGGCGCTGACCGGGATCGGCACTTCGACCGTAACTGGCGCGATCCTGCTGGCGACTGCTGGCACCAATGGCGCGCTGGTGACGAAGATCACCGCAATTCCGCGCGCCACTGTAACGGCCGCATCACTGGTTCTGTTTCTGGTGAAGGCGAGCGCCCCGACCGTCTACAACTTGATCGACTCCGAACTGATGGCTGGTTACACGCTGGCCGCGACGACCGCCATCCCCGAGACGGCATTCGGCAATATCAGCCCGAATACGCCAATGCGCCTTGAAGCGGGCGACATGCTCTACGTCGGCTCACAAGTCGCACTCGCTGCCGGGATCGTCTTCTACGCAGAGCAGGCCGACCTATGATTGGCAACCCTTTAGGTAATCCGCTCGGTAATCCGCTGGGATTGGAGCGAACGGCGAGCGCAGCTAATGAGAAATTCGCGGATGTCATTGTCGCCAGCATCTACTCAGGCAGTGGAACCTTTGTCATACCCAAGGGCTACTCGGGATACCGAGTTGTCGCAGTTGGCGCCGGAGCTTCTGGGGGGCCGGTATATTCCGGTGGTTCGGGTGCAGTGTCCATCAAATCTGGCGTGCTAGACGGCAAAGCGTTGCGGCTGAGCTATTTCATCGGTGCCGGTGGCATTCCAGGCGTGGCGGGCGGAGATACAACGGTTTCAGGCGGGGATTTTAGTTTGGTGGCAGGGGGCGCCCCTTACAATAGCTTTATCGCAGCCACCGCTTCTGGCGGCGACACCAACATAGCTGGGCTTACCGGGGTATCAAGTGGCGACGCCGGTAAGACGAACCTCAACGGCCCAGGGAGCGGCGGGAATTACTCGGATGGACGAGGGGGTGGAGGGGCTGGCTACGGTGGAGGCCGTGGAGGGCTGAAAGCTAGCGGCGGCGTTACGGGGAACGAGGGCGGAGCATCGACAGTAGAGTATGGCGGGATTGAGGCGGGCGTTGGCAATAATGCCGGTGTCTCGTACCGGACTACGGCGGCCAGCGGACAAAATGGCTCAGTGGGGAAGGCTGGAGACGGAGGTAAAGGCGGGGGCGGAGGCGGAGGCGGGAGCAGCTCCGTCATACCTGGCAATGGCGGGAGCGGCATGATGAGGATCGAACTATGGTGAACATGATCAAAGTCCAAAACAACATCGCAACTCGCGAGCCAATTCCCGACTTCCTCGATCAGAAAGACACCCCCGAAGCCTTGGCGTCGCTGCTGGACCTGTCGTGGACCGACCCAACGCTGGGCGTTCAGGACGCTGCCTGGTGGCCAGAGGAAGATACGTCCGGTGAACTGGGCGTCAACAAGAAGTGGGGCGTCGAGGTGCTGACACTGGATGCAGAGCGCCAGGTCGTGCTGGTGAAGCGTAAGCAGGTCGCCATGACGGCGGCCGAGAAAGCGGCGCGAGACGAGTTGATCGCCGCGCAGTGGACCGCCCAAATCGCCGCGCGCCGTTTCGAAGTCGAGACCGGGGGCGTCACCGTGGCGGGCGTAAAGCTCAACACCGAGCGCGACAGCCAGTCACTGCTGACGGGCGCAGCCTTTGCCGCCTCCATCGATCCTGACTACCGGATCAAATGGAAGGCGGAGACGGGCTTTGTCGATCTGACGGGCGAGCAGGTTATGGGCATTGCCTCACAGGTGCGGGCTTTTGTGCAGGCCTGCTTCAACCGAGAGGCTGAACTGCTGGGCGCAGTCGCTGACGGCTCGATCACTGCTGAGATGCTGGAGGAGGGTTGGCCGGAATGAGTTTCAGACAGCTGAGTTACTACTTTTGAGTTTGCTGTACCATCCCACGATCAGACTGAAATGCAGGATAAGCAATTGAAAGGGAAATTGAGCCTAGCGGTATTCGCTCTCGCCATCATGGCATCCTGCGCGGCGGCGGCTGATTGGCAGGGACTGCAAGCACCAGTGTTCTCTGGGGCAGACAGGGTGATAGATGGGCCGTGGGGTGACGCCTACAAGGTGACGGTAAGTTATAGCGTCCACCCGTATAAAGGTGGCGTAATTTATGGTGCGTCAGCCTCCTATGCCTCCAAAGACATATTCTCAACAATCACAGCGCCTTCGTGTGAAAGGCCGGTCTGGAAAGCTGGAAACAAGACCATCCCTACCCACGGCAAAATGACGCGGCTATCGGGAATTGTTATTTACCTTGTCGACTTTGGTGAGAAAGATTTCAAGAGGCTAACGAGCAGCGAGGCTATAACATTGAATTGGTGTGGGCAGGTCCTTCCGCTAACTGCTGATGAGAAAAAGGCAATATCAAAGTTGATTGCTGAAGCCAAGGATGCCGTCTGGTAGCCAAAATATGATTACCTAATCTTAAGAGCCTGCCGAGTGCAGGTTTTTTTACGCCCGGAGAAAGCGCATGAGTCGCTTCACCACCACCCTGAAAACCGAGCAGCTCGACCGGCGTACCTACAAGCTGCTCGCTGACCTGGTGCTGGCCGACGGTGACGAGCGCGTGATCACTGTCCCCGCGGGTTACACAACCGACTTCGCGAGCATCGAGGTGCTGCACAACGCGCTCCTATTCGTGTTGTTCGCGCTGGTGTCGGGATACGGCAACTACGCGGCGACCGTGCATGACTGGCTTTATGAGCATGGATCGCTGACGCGCAAAGAGGCGGACGCGGTGCTGTACCGTGCGCTGCGCGCTGAGGGTGTGGCGCGTTGGCGAGCTTGGCTGATGTATGCAGGTGTCCGTTTAGGCGGTGCCAAGCAATACAAGACCCCGACAAGTTCGGGGTTTTCTTCGTCTGGAGATTGAAAAGACGAAGCCCCGGCGAGCTGTAATCACCAGGGCTTCTCATTCCTTCAAGCATCTCAACATGGCGGAATGTAAAAACAAGATAGCAGGCTAACAAATAATAGTCACGATTAGTCCTTCAGTTCTATCGACTACAAGATTCAGCCATCCAGCCCGTCAAGTGCGGGTATTTTTTCGCCTGGAGAAAGCCATGCCCATCACCGAGCAGCAGCTGCTGCAGATCCTCCCGAACGCCGGCCGCCAAGCCGGCGTTTTTGTTCCTGTGCTGAACACGGCCATGGGCAAATACGGAATTGTCACTCGCTTGCGCATTGCCGCCTTCATTGCCCAGGTCGGCCATGAGTCTGGCCAGCTGACGCGCCTGGTGGAAAACCTGAACTACAGCGCTGAAGGCCTGATGAAGACTTGGCCAAGCCGGTTCGACCTGGTTCGAGCAACGGCAGCAGCCCGCAAGCCCGAGCAGATCGCCAACATCGTGTATGCCGGTCGCATGGGCAACACCGAGCCGGGTGATGGCTGGAAATATCGCGGTCGTGGTTTGTTCCAGGTGACCGGCAAGACGAACTATGCAGCGTGTGGCGATGCCCTGGGCCTGGACTTGCTCAATCGGCCGGAGTTGCTGGAGCAGACTCAATACGCCGCCCTGTCGGCCGCATGGTTCTGGTCGGTGAATGGCTTGAACACCCTGGCCGATGCCGGCGACCTGAGAAAGATCACTCAGCGCATCAACGGTGGGCTCAATGGTCAGGCCGACCGCCAGGCGCTGTACGACAAGGCGCTGAAGGTGCTGGCATGACGCCGGTGCAGATCCTGGTCACGATCCTGCTGGCCGTGGTCACCAGCGCCGCCGGCACCTGGCAGGTTCAGGACTGGAGGATGGGCAAGAAGCTCGCCGAGCAGGCCGGCCTGCACCAGGCAGATCTAACGACAATCGGCAATGCCGCCGCCGCCCAGGCCCGCGAAGAGCAGGACAAGCGGCTGGGCCTAGAAGGCCGTCTTCAATCTATAGACGAAGCGCATTTCAAGGAATTTAGTGATGCACAGAAAAATATTTCAAGGCTGCGTGATCGCCTGGCTACTGCTGATCTGCGGCTGTCAGTCCTTCTCGACGCCGCGGATTCAGCCAGTGGCTGCAACGTGCCTTCCACCCCCGGCGCCGTCGGCGTGGTTCATGGAGCCGCGCGAGCCCAACTTGACCCAGCGCATGCTCAACGAATTATCGCCATCACCGACGCCGGCGACCAAGGACTGATCGCGCTGCGGGCGTGCCAGGCTTATGTCAGGGCTGTGTTGCGTTAAGCTAGACCGAATGGATTGAATCGCGCACAAGGAAAGGCTATGGGTCAGGATTTTGTAGGGCTGGGAGTGCTGCTGGTCGTCGCCTGGATGGTTGCCATCGCGCTTATCATTTACGTAGCGGCCAAGTAGAAAAGCAAAGCCCCGGATTCGCCACACCTTCGGAGCTTCTATTCCCACCACCATCCCTCAATGTCGGTGAGCGTGAGCGCACGGTAGCAAATGATTTGATGAAAGCCAATTGCACGGATGAATCGCTGAAAAGCAAAGCCCCGGAGTGCGCGACTCCAGGGCTTCTATTTTCGCCTCCATCCCTTAATGGCTGACGAACGTGGCTGGGAGATTACCAGCGACTTTCGGATATTTCACTACGACTATAGGAGTTAGTATTCGGTCGGCAGGACGCCGGGGGAGGGGGCCGAAAAGGCTCAGTGACTTTACGAGTGACTTTGTAAAATACGGTTGCGCACTGTTGGGCATCGTTGCAGCGAGCGCCAGGCGCGAAGCCTTGTAGTTAGCGGGCTCCAGAGGTGTCCGCTTGCATGGGGTGCTAGGGGTCGAGTGTTCGAATCACTCCGTCCCGACCATATTTTTCAATGACTTGGCCGAACTCTTACCAGTTCGGCTTTTTCATGCTCGGAAAATTACTCCCACATTTACTCCCACGGATATCTTGGATCTCGGTAGCTATGTCATCTGAGAGGCGTAGTTGTGTTCGAGTCTCGTGTTCCTGGGCAGCCCGTACCAGTGCAGGAACCTGAAGAAGCGAAGACGTTCGTCAATGGGGTTGCCGATCTCGAAAGTCCGCGAGGCAAGCTTCGGGCGATGGCTATAGGTAGCGCGGAGCTCTCTGTTGCTGGTGAGGTGATCCGGGCATTCGCTCAGATTCCGGTAGAGCCAATGGATATCACATGGTTCCAGCGGCTGAGGTTCGTGTCGATGAGTGCTATGAACTTCCTGATGATGGGAGCATAGGGCTGATCAAGCGCAGGAACCTGATGGTTAAAGCTATCGATGCCGTGCTTGCGTCATTGCGGTTGACGCTGAGCCGCAATTTCCTGATAGCGCAGAGATTCATATCTGGATGCGTACCCGAAATCGCGACAGCTGGTTCTGTCAAATCGTATCTCCCCCTTGATTCGGCAAGATGAGGCGCCATCAAAGACTCATGAAACTGACGAGGTCGCCAAGAGAGCCTCACTTGTAAGTGAGTGAGGGCGGATCTACGGCTTTTCGGTCCTGAGTGGGATCGTAGACATGTTTCAGTGGGTTTTCGGGGGACTGGCGGACGGGCCTGGGCGGGCGTTATCACGTCATTGATTGTCAGCATCTGCTTGATATTCAGGCAGCTGCCTCATACGAGTAGCAGTTCCCAAGTCCAGATCATGCTCAGCGGCATACTGCGACAACTGTCTGGCAGTGTGCCTATGCAAACTCAACAAAGTTGCAAATGACAGGGGCTCTATCGTATTTCGGGTGGCCGAATTCGGTCCTCGAGCTATCTTTACTGGATGTGCTCACTAAAACGTTGAACTCCATTAAATTGCTGCCTGGACGTTTCGGTGTTGCATTTAGCCAATAGAATGGAGGCGGGGGATGGCGCATTTTCGGGCATCAATGGAGGGCGACAAGCAGGTCTTGCTCGGCCGAATTGTCACCATGGATGATGGCGGTACTGTGCATGAACGCGGTGCGCTATGTATCGAGGGCGATCGGATCTCTGCTGTAGTATCAGATCCAGCTCACATTCCGGCGAGCTTCGCCGATGTGACTGCGGTCCAGACGCAAGGCACCCTCTATCCAGGTCTCATCGAACTGCACAATCACCTGAGCTACAACTTCCTGCCCTTGTGGTCGGTGCCCAAACGCTACACCAATCGTAACCAATGGCGCACGCAAGAACCGGACTACGACACCTCTATTGCTCTACCAGCCAAGGTCCTCGGCTCGAATGTAGATCAGGACTATGCGCGCAGTATCGCCCGGTTTGTCGAATGTCGTTCGTTGTTGGGAGGCACCACCACGACACAGGGCCTCAGCTCCGGCGGTACGGGCGGCAAGAAATGGTACCGAGGGCTGACCCGGAACGTTGAAGCGCCATATGACCCTCTTTTCCCGGCCGCGGGCGGCCACACGCTGGACTATCTGCCCGCTGAAATCGCCACGGACCTGGCACCTGCTCTGCAGAAGGATCGCCCTTTCTTTTATCACCTCAGTGAAGGCACCGATGACGATGCCCGTCAGCGCTTCCTCGACCTTGAGTACGCGCCCAACACTTGGGCCATCGACCGCGACCTCATCACGATCCACTGCACAGCGCTGAAGGCGGAGCATTTTCCTCGACTAGAGGCTGCCGCCGGCATGGTGTGGTCACCGCTGTCGAATTTGCTTCTCTATGGAGAAACGGCGAATGTCGCCGCAGCAAAATCAGCAGGGGTCAAAATCGCGCTCGGCTCGGACTGGTCACCCAGCGGCAGCAAGAACCTTCTGGGTGAGCTCAAGATCGCCAGGCTGGTCAGCCAGCATCACAACAGCCTGTTCACTGACGAAGAGCTTGTCCGCATGGTGACGTCCACGCCGGCCAGGATGCTTGGTTGGCAAGGACTGGTCGGCAGTATTGAACGCGGCAAGAAGGCGGATATCCTGATACTTGAGGGAAGCTACCAAGACCCCTACGAGCAACTGATCACGGCGCGCGAAGATCATGTCATTGCGGTTGTGATTGACGGCCGGCCTCGCCACGGACGCATGGGCTTTCTCGATTTTGATACCAGCCAGCAGGAGCGATTCGTGATTGGCGGCAAGGACTACGCTCTTGACCTGGCCGAACAAGGTGACGACCCTTTGGCCGGACTCTCGCTCGGGACCGCGATAGCCAAACTCACCTATGGCCTGGCCAACTTGCCTAAGTTGGCCGCCGAGGCACCGGCCCCCATGACAATGGCGTTCAGTTTGATTGAGGATCAGGTGCTCAGCATCGACTTTGACCTCGATGAGGGCGAAGACTTCAGGGTCGTGCAGGACGAGGTACGAAAAGCCGTACCAATACTCAGGCCGCTGCCCATGGCGCCCATCACAGCGGTCGATGATGCGGCATTCCGTGATGCACTTAAAGCTAACGTCAATCTGCCGGACTACTTGAAGGACGCGCTGTAGTACCGTTGTCCGATGTTGTGGCGGACTATCACATCACCGGCGCCACATTGGCTGGCAGTAAATGAAACCAGAGGAGCAGTTGTGTGGTGCGAATTTGCAAAATCGAGATCCAGAATTTCAGATCTATTCGATCCCTTTCCTGGCGGCCGTCGTCGGGTCTGAACTGCTTGATTGGTCCAGGAGACAGCGGCAAGACTACCATCCTCGATGCCATCGACCTTTGTCTAGGGGCTCGGCGCAATGTCGCGTTCGGGGATACCGACTTCTTCGGTCTGGATGTCACCCAGCCTATCCGCATCACGATAACCGTAGGTGCATTGCCTGACCCGTTGAAGGACCTGGATACCTATGGGCATTTTCTGCAGGCATTCAACAGGGAGACCGGCTTGGTCGAGGAAGAGCCTCGACAAGGAATCGAAACCGTACTCACGTTGCGCCTGACTGTGGACAGCGAACTGGAACCGGCCTGGTCGCTCGTTTCCGAGCGTGCCCACGCGCTGGGCCTGGAGCGCAATATCGCCTGGAAGGACCGGCTCTCCCTTGCGCCTGCACGACTGGGGACATACTCCAGCTCCAACCTGTCATGGACGCGCGGGTCTGTACTCAATCGGCTTTCCGAAGAGCGCCCCAACCTAGGGGCTGAACTGGCGCATGCTGCCCGCGAGGCTCGGGTCAGCTTCGGCAACCAGGCGGGCATCCAACTGGCTGAAACGCTGCAAATCGTCACCCAGAAGGCAAATGAGCTGGGGGTTCCCGTCGGAGCACAGGCCCAAGCCCTGCTGGATGCGCACTCGGTCTCCATCGCAGACGGTGCAATCGCCTTGCATGATGAGAGCGGAGTGCCCTTGCGCTCACTGGGAACAGGCTCGTCCCGGCTGCTTGTGGCAGGTTTGCAGCGTGCCGCTGTGGGATGCAAATAAAGGTTCATCCGTATAAATAAAGTATCATCCGTATAAATAAAGTTTCATTCTGAGCCTGCATCCGCTATGTTGAGGTCATCGACACAGCGGGGGCAGGCTTTCTCATGTCTGGAACATTCAAGGGGCTGACCCAGGCCCAGATCGATAGAAGGCTCAAGGACGGGCGTGGCCAAGGCCAGGGATCAGACTACAAGCCGTTCATCTACACCAGGGACGTGTCCTCGCTGGGTCGCTCCCACCGCCTGCCTGGCAGCAAGACCCGGCGTTTACACCATCTTCTATCCGATCTTGAACTGGCCATCTTCCTGACCTTGGATCGGTCTCCCCATGT
This sequence comes from Pseudomonas sp. FSL R10-2964, assembly GCF_009600035.1. Lineage (NCBI taxonomy): Bacteria > Pseudomonadati > Pseudomonadota > Gammaproteobacteria > Pseudomonadales > Pseudomonadaceae > Pseudomonas > Pseudomonas sp. FSL R10-2964. The sequence continues at coordinate 147,523 of NZ_WIWH01000006.1, forward strand.
CACCGATATCCGTGAACAGTTTCCGATGCGGGTCGAAGATACGGTGCGCATCGCCGAGGAGCTTGGCCTGCCCCACGGTTGTTACAAGGGTACCCCGCAGGTACTGACCAGCGACTTTCTGGTGGATTTCGAAGATCCTCAGCGCCCGAGCATCGCGATTCAGGCCAAGTACAGTACCGACCTGCAGAAGCCTGAAGTTATCGAGAGGCTTGAACTTGAAAGGCGCTACTGGCAGGAAAAAGGTATTCCCTGGGTCATCGTCACTGAGCGCGAGGTATCCAAGGTGGCATTTGCCAATATCCAATGGCTCTATCCTGCCCATGCTGAAGGCGACATCGCTCAGGACGATCTCGCCCATTACCAGCAGCTGTTTCTGCTCGAGTTTCAGCGTCACCCAGACCGGAAGCTGACCGCTATTGCCCAAGGACTGGATACCTCCGGCCAGCTGGAGGCCGGTCAGGCGCTCTATTGGCTACGCCAGTTGCTGGCCCGGCACTGTTTCCTTTTCGATCTTGACACTCCTTACCGGGAGCTGAAGCCGAAAGACCTGGTTGCCAACTCTCATCAAATGCATCAGGAGCTGAGCAGTGTTGCCCGTTAATCAGGTGTTCCGGATGGGGGAACTGCGAAAGCGCCTGCTTTGGTCCGGTACCGAGCAGGCAATCTGGATCGATATCGATTCGGACACGGCGTTGCCCGAACCGATATCGATTGTAGAGCTGGAGCGTCTGATCATGGAGCGGGAGCTGGAGAGCATTGCCGATCCCTTCGAGGAAACAGTCCTACGGGAGGTTGAGGAAGGTTCCCTTGATCAGCAGAAGCGTGATGAAGCTTGGGGAATGCTGGCGGATTTTGTGCACGACCCCCAGCTTTTCGTGCGGCGCCCCAGAGGGCTCATTGTCAGAGGCATCATGGAGCGCCATGGTGTCACCAATCAGACGGTGTATAGGTTACTGAGGCGCTACTGGCAGCGAGGCATGTGCAGGAATGCCCTCTTGCCGGACTATGTCAACTCGGGCGCCCGTGGCAAGCGCAGAAAGCCGAACCAGGCCAAGCTGGGCAGGCCCAGAGTGGTGATGGAGGGGAAAGGGAGCAATGTCACGCCGGACATCGAGCGCATTTTTCGCCGGGTCATCGAGGAACGTTTGCTCAAGGAAAAACATCCGTCCATTCCTGATGCCTACGCCGCCGGGCTGAATCTGCTCCGTGCTGTTCTGACGGAGCTGCCGACCTTCGAACTGCCTACATTGGGGCAGTTCCGTTACTTCTATGGGCGCGAATATCACTTCACCGACACCTTGAATCGCCCCAGGTTTCCTAGACACTCTCCAGGCTCGCTGCGTAACGCTTTTCAAACTCTACCGGTGACAGCTGATTGTTGAAACTGTGGCGTCGTTTTGGGTTGTAAAACATCTCGATGTAATCGAACACATCATCCCGAGCATCCTGGCGTGTAGTGTAGATTTTACGCTTGATCCGCTCCCGCTTTAGCAGCTGGAAAAAGCTCTCCGCTACAGCGTTGTCGTGGCAGTTACCTCGACGACTCATGCTGGCTACCAGGTTGTTAGCTTTCAAGAAGCTTCGCCAGTCTGAGCTGCTGTACTG
>NZ_WIWH01000070.1:0-7008 GCF_009600035.1 Pseudomonas sp. FSL R10-2964
GCGATATTGGTGGTGTTGGTGGTGACCTGTTGATTGGTGGCGAACAGTTGGCTGCCGTTGATGGCATCGGTACTGGTACCACTGATCTGACCAGCAGCCACATTGGAGATTTGCCGTTCTGCGCCAATGCTGCCGACACTGACCACGCTGGCGGGTGCAGTCCCGGCAAAGGTGTAAGCGACGCCGCCGATGGTTGCCCCTGTGGTGGCGACTGCCGCCGCCGTGGTGCTGTTGGCGCCGAGTGCAACGGCCCCGATGTTGTTGGATGTTGCCCCTGAGCCCAGTGCCAACCCTTGGGTAGCGGCGTTGACCACAGTGGCTGCATCGCCCAGGGCAATGGAACCGGCGCTGTTGGCCTGGGAGCTATTACCCAGCGCCACGGAACCTTGGCCTGTTGCCGTATTGGCATTGCCCAGGGCCACGCTGCCCTGGCCGTTGGCGGTATTGTCGGCGCCCATGGCGACTGCGCCGGTGCCGGTTGCCGTGTTAGGGTCACCGATGGCGACAGCGCCGTTGCCGCTGGCTGTGTTGCCTGCGCCAATGGATACGGCTTTGCCGCCAGTGGCTTGCGCCGAGGTACCGATTGCGACGCTATCGTTCGAGTTAGCCAGAGAGCCGCTACCCATGGAGATTGCCCCGGTTGCGGTAGCTCTTGCGTTCGAGCCGATAGCCAGGGAGCTGGCAGCGGTTGCCTGTGAAGTGCTGCCGATAGCAATGCCGTCTTGGCCAGACGCTATCGTGCTAGCTCCCAGGGCTACGGAGGCTATACCTGAAGCAGTGCTGCTGACGCCTAAGGCCATAGAGCTTGCACCAGAGGCCCTGCTATTGAAACCAAGCGCGGTAGCGTTTATGGCTAAAGCTTGACTGGAAGTACCCACAGCTGTCGAATTTTGGCTGTTGGCAACGCTTTCAGCACCCAGGGCGGAGGCTCCCAAGTCTGAGGCATTGCTGGTTTCGCCCAATGCGACAGAGTTAGTGCCAGAAGCATTACTAGATAATCCGATAGCAACAGAGGAAGTGCCGGTAGCGACGGCAAGTCGCCCGAATGACTCAGAGCTGTCGCCTGTTGCAACGGAAGCCTCACCGATCGCAACACTTCTGTTCCTGGCAGTGGAGCCAGAGGCGGCGCTAATGGCTACGGAATAGAAGTCTACGGTCGCCGGCGCACCACCATTACCTGTTGCCGAACTGTTACTGATCACGCCTCCCGATATTGCCGTGCTGGAAAAGGCAAATGTGGGTAGCAGCCCTAATGACAGTCCAACAGTAACAATCACTAATGTTCTTATGCCCTTGCAAGGTCCGCTTTTATTTTTCTTGTGCGCAAACTCACTAGTGACTACCCAACTGCCCAAGGAGTAATTCCATACCACAGAAAAAATCTTGTTCATGATTGTTTATGGCGGGATGTACGCCAACCTCTGATGAAAGAATATGATGTGCATCAGAAACTACCGCCTTTGCATGCGGTATCTGAGTGTTGGTTAAAGACCAGGGCGCTTGTGACGAGCGGGCGGGGCTTTGTTGTGCGCAAGCCAAATGCTAGTTGCTCCGGCACAATAAGGGGTGTGCATGTTGTCCGAGGCCTCTTGAGGGGAGGTAGATGTTGCTATCAAACAGTGTTATTGGATCCGGTTTTAACAGTGCGAGCGCGTTACTGATATTTAAGCTATAAGTCGCGCACGAAACCATGGCAGCCCAGCAGTGAGTGGGTAGTCTTGATGGCTCATATTTTTAAAGTAGTACGGCTGTAGGTTATTTCAAGTTGTGTAACTAGTGTTCGGATGTTTTTCGTGCGAGTAATGAGGTGGGCTGATTGTTTTTAAAAAGTATATGTGTAATTAAAAGGGGGGGCGTCCTGCGCTGGCATGATTGCGGTTGGGTAAGTTTTGAGTGGTTGTATGGCTGCTCAAGAGATTGAAAATGATCATTTTTGTCTTATTTTTAATGGTTTTCGGTGGGTGCACGTTATGTCTCTTAATGTAAAGTCCAGACCACTTGGCTGTCGTTGTGAAGGGGCGTTTGTAGTAGAAGACGGTGAAATATCAATTCGATCTTAATGTTATGAGGTTTTAGGTATGAGTCAGCGCAGCAGGTCGGTGTTGACGATAGTTGTTATATGGTTTGTTTAATCTGATGTGTTTCTGCGTGGCTGGTGGCAGGCTAGTGGCGCCTTGTTGCAGTTTGAGTGGTCGCGCATGTGCAGTCCAGGTAATGCAATTGCTCGGCCTTGTAGTGTGGGGTCTCAGGTGATGAGGCGAGGTGTGGGGTGGTTTTTGTATGTCGGTTTTAATATGGGTGATCTTTAATTTGATGCTTTTAATTTGCATTGTTGTTATGGCGGTCAGTAGTAATATAATAAATATGGCATGGCGAAAAGAACCAGAGGGCGCTGCCCGGTCACGATGTTTTTGCTGGTGTAGCCTGTGTCTGAACGAGCGGGGGATAGGTTCTGTACAGGTTGCTCATGCGCTTGTGTTGAAGTCCCTGCTGCAAGGGTAGTTGCCTTCTTTTCGATGTTTACTGACGAAGAGCATATGTGGGGGGTCGTGAGTAGCGTCAGTGCATTCAACGGCGGAGAAATGTTTCGCCTGGATGCTGTAGTTCATTGCGCAATATCGGCTGACAGCACTTTCAGTCTATTGACTATGGCCCGCTCTCATCAGGCAGCGCGGGTGTCGGCGTTGTTCTTCATGGTGCCGCTATTGGCATCGGTAATGGCGAACTAATTGCTCGATGAGGTCATGCCAGGGTTGGCATGGCATGGCGTGGCGTGGAATGGTTGTTGCTGTGCTGGGGGTTTGGCTCGCTGAGGGAGTGACGTTGAACATGACCCGACACCAAGCAGTTCTCGATTGGTGGCAGTCAAGCGAAGACCTCGCCAACCACTCGAAACAATGAACGATGGCATAACCCGAAAAAATCGCAGCGAACAAAACAAAGGGCCTGCACGAGGAGTCTTATGCAAGCCCTTGATTTGTTTGGTGCCCGAAGCCGGAATCGAACCGGCCCGTCATTATGAACGGGGGATTTTAATTCAAAAAATTTATTTTTTTAAAAACAGTAGGTTAGATCTGTGTCTGTGTATGTTTCGCAGCGAGACGGTGCCAGGACCCTGAAGGCCATTGCTTCTACGTGATCAAAAATAATTGCTGTGAAGAATGCCCGTCAAAAATCATTTGGTTGGGTTGCCTTTTTGCCGCCCCTTTGACGGATGTAAATCTCGGTCATCACGACCGTTGTATGCCCCAGCTGGCCACTGAGCCTGAGTCGTATCTCGGCGGTGTGCTTATTGTATTGCCGTTGGTGCTGACTGGTGATGAGCAGGGAGTCCAACTCTGGAGCTGAGTCCTAAGAGGATCGTGTTTGTAGCGATTTTTACCAGCCGTTGCTGGTGTGTGGTTTTATATTGTAAATGCATTTACAATTATTTTGACCCTACAGACGCAAGGCAAAGGCCATGGAAATCAAAGAGTCTATTGAAATCAGATCGACCCCCGCGCAAGTGTTCCGCTTGTATAGGGATGCGGGACGGTGGGCTGACTGGGACCCAGAAGTGAGTAGTGCCAGCTTGCCTGGCGGTCTCAAGTTGGGAGCCAAAGGTTGGCTTAAACCCAGGGTAGGGCCCAAGGCTGGCATTCAGATTGTTGAGATGACCGAAGAAAAGTCGTTTTCGGCGCAAAGCCGTTTGCCGTTATGTCGCATGGAATTCGGGCACCTGCTCACGGAAAAAGAGGGGGGCACTGTCGCAACTCACTGGGTTGAATTCTCCGGGCCATTGAGCTTTCTGTTTCGATACCTGATAGGTAGATCCATCCAGGCAGCGTTACCCAATACGATGCAGGGGCTTAAGAAGTCCAGTGAAGCCCGGGCAAGCTCCCTATGAGTGTGAACAAGGACAGCGTCGAGGAGAACTGGAGTGGTTCTGCCTTCGCGGGGCCAAGCGACAGCCCTGGATTCAGACTCTGGCGCGACTTTTTGGACTGGCAGCGTCAACTTAATGTCCGCTTGAAGCCCTTGGGGCTTACCCAGCCACAGTTCGCTATCCTGGCTGTAAGTGGTTGGCTGACTAGAGAGGGCGAGCAGGTGACTCAGCACGGAATCGCCAGTTTTACCGGTATGGATCGCATGCATATTTCGCAAATCATATCCCGCCTGGGTAAGGACGGGCTTATTGAAAAGCAAGTGAACCCGCAAGATCATCGCGCAAATCTGGTGTCACTTAGCGAAGAGGGCCACCGACGATTGCGTGCTGCTTTGCCGATTGTTGAAGGCTTCGACAAAGAGTTCTTTCTAACGCGCAACACCTGATTACCTGTCTGGAAATCAGGTGTGATAACCCCCGAGCCCGGCCTAGTGCTGGGCTTTGTGTTTGCGCAGGAGAATGACGCCCGTTTTGGCAGGAAGACAGAGAAGGGGTAAAAAACAGAATTGCGGAGCGGTCTGTTTTTTTGCGGTGCAAAAACAAAGGGCCTGCACGCGAATCGCATGCAAGCCCTTGATTTGTTTGGTGCCCGAAGCCGGAATCGAACCGGCACGTCCTTACGAACGGGGGATTTTAAGTCATCTTACCCGTCGTCAGCATACAAAAGCAGTTGAGCGCTGAGGCCGGCTTTTGCCCGTACTTATAGGCTTTAAAACTTGTTAAAACAGTAACTTACGGACATTCTTGGCTGCATTGAAGAGCGGGTGAGAGCTGAGCTGGGCAGGCCTGGAATGGCGAAAGCTACCAGCAAAGCTCCCAAGCCAGCTCCCAAATAGCTCCCAAGCCGGCTACCAATTTTAAGGTGCTGGATACCAAATCGCAGATAGCAAAAAACACCAAGGTCTCGGTAGACGCTGGGGACAAATATGGGTGTTTTTTATTGAGCGAAATGAAGCTAGATGGTGCCCCGAGCCGGAGTCGAACCGGCACACATTTCTGCGACGGATTTTAAGTCCGGTGTGTCTACCAATTTCACCATCGGGGCTGATGTGGCGGTAAAGCAGGAGACGATTTAACCCCAAAACAAAGTCAAAATCAATCACTTAACCAGGGAAACGACGTGTTATGGCCTTGAAAATTAATTTTACTAAGTCCGCGCTGGACGACCTGACGTGCCCGCAAGGCAAATCCGACATTTTGGTGTACGACACGGAAATCAAAGGTCTGGCGATCCGGCTCACCAAAGCAGGCGGTAAAACTTTTTTTGTGGTGCGCAAAATCAAGGGGCGAGACCACAGGATTAAGCTGGGTGCTTTTGACAAACGCACTACAAAAATTCCGATGATTCGCGACGAAGCCCTGTCGATGTACACGAACCTGGAGGCGATGCTGGAGGAAAAAACCACGAAAGACTTGCAAGACGAAGTGACTGTCGAGAGCGCATTCGAAGACATGCTGATCGCAAAAGCGAAGCTCACTGAATGCACCATTGACGACTATCGCAAGACTTTTAAAAATCACATTGCTCCAAATTTGTCCGGCAGGCCTTTGCGCACAATAGCCGCTAAAGATGTGACCGCCCTGCACGCAAAGGTGACTAAACCGGTGCCAAAAAAGGATGGGACACTTGGCGCGCCACGGGAGCGGACGGCTAACAAGACATTATCCCTGCTCGGCTCGATCTTTTCGTTTGCCATAGCCTTTTACGATAACGGCTCAAAAAGGCTGGTTGAATACAACCCAGTTGACATCATGACTACGCTAAAAATCTGGCACGAAAATAAGCGATCAAAGATACGCATAAATCCTAATGAGCTTGGGAGGTTTATTGCAGAGTGCCTAGCTCTTGCTGATCAGCAGCCGATGCGAGATGTGCCAACATCTTTTAAAACCGTTTCAGCCGCTGTCCTCTTTATGCTTTTTAGCGGAGTACGGCCAGGGGAGATTGCAAAAATTCGCAAGACGGATATACACCACCAGACGAGATCAATCATCTTTTCGGCGCGGACAAAACTCAACGAAATTGACTCCCTAAAAAACGGAGAGGAATTTCACTTGGTACTAAGTGACAGTGCGTATTGCCAACTCCTTTATGCAATGAAGCACTCAATCAGCGAATACGTCTTCTCCGGCGTTTCTCAAGAAAAAATCAGCGAATCTAGCGTCAGGGATTTTCTGATTAGAGTTCAGGAAAAGGTTGGCACAAGCCTACCGCGGAAAATTATGCGGGCTAGTTTTATTTCGACAGCTCAAAAAGCTCGTATTGGTCAGTATTATACTAAGGTTCTATCTAACCATGGGGGTAAGGGACGATCCGTGGATGTGACGGATGGGTATAAAACCGATTATCTCTCGGAAATCAGGAGCGCAATTACACTTGTGGAAAGCGATATTCATACAATGTCTAAAATTGGAAAAAATGTTGTTTGCCGAGGATTGCTGGAAACTTTGGCCCCGCTCGATCAAAAAGCAATGGATCAGCTGGTAGTACACTCCTAAAAATGATCATCTAGACCATCTAGACCATCTAGACCATCTAGACCATCTAGACCATCTAGACCAACTTGGTCACACACTGGATTGTTCCGCGCGCTCAGTTGCTAAATCGCTCTGCCATACTGTGAATCCGCACTCACCTACAGCGAAATCACTCTCATATAGTGCGAGGTAGCCAATACTCGCACTACCATACTGCGATTTCACATTCACCCATAGCGAACATTCATACAGCCGAAAATACATCACTATATTTTCGATAATACTTCCACCTACTATAACTCCACCGGCACAGTAGTCTTGTATCAGTAGATAGCCAGTTGTGTCTATGTCGGACAAGTGTAGGCTACTCACTCCCCTTCGGGGGTTGCGTTGATAAAAGCGAACCAATAAAACAATAATAGGTAAGCCAAGATGAAAGTTATTGAGAAGCAAAAGAAAGACGCTAGGATCACGATCCGGTTCAGCAAGTCTGAGTTGGAGTCCCTTGATAACAAGATGGTCGATGCTGGGCGGCCGCGAAAACTGAGTGCAACACCTGACCTTTCCGGTACGGTGCTGCCCCTATGTCCTATTCCGAACTCAGC
>NZ_WIWH01000071.1:0-6366 GCF_009600035.1 Pseudomonas sp. FSL R10-2964
TTGTTTGGTCATCTGACACCTCGATCTGGCGAGCATTCTCGCCTAAATGGGTGTCCGGTTTCATTAGACCACTACAAGCCGACCGGCAGGGCACGTTCCAAAAGCTGTTCGCCCCTTCGCTCTTGTAGCCGCCTCTCCACCAAAGAGTCTTCAGGCCAAAAATCCTTCGGATATCTACCCTGAGATTCTTCTTCACCTCTACACAGGTACTACACCACAAATTATCTAGATCCTGGGTGACGGAGCTGCGGGCCGGTGACAGGAGATGCAGCATCGGCGGCAGGTTGTCGTAGTGACCAATGTGAGATTTTTTCCAAGCCAAAAAGCTCCTGTATCAGGCCTAAAGGATCAGGAGGGACGATGGCAGGATTCTCTTCAAGAATCACATTGTGAGTCAAAGACCTAGTGGAGGAGTAACAACTTTATAACCAAAGATTCCAGGGGCGAAAGCCGCTCGCGCACCTACACACCTACACACCTACACACCATTCGCACCTCCGTGTCCATTAAGGGTTCGATTCCCGCCACCCGCTCCACTTCTTCCTGGCTTTCAATCTACTTGAAAGCTTCGCTACACAGCAAAATCCTGCAACTGCATTGCCATCCAAACCCTACCCCACCCTTTTTCATCCCCGATGACATTGTCCACACTGCATCCCCCCTGCCCGTTATTTCAAACGATCGCTTGCAACAATCCGGGCAGCGCATGCATCAGCGCACTGATGGCAAAACCGATAAACATCACCCCGCACAGCCGGGTAATCAGTAACTCATGGCGCTGATAGAGCGCCCTGACATGGCCGGCGCCAACAACACCCACCAGAATCATGTAGGCCAGCGCCCCACCCACAAAGCTCAACGCAATCAACCAGGGCAACATGGCCCAGGTCAGTAACTCTGCGCGGCTGGACAACAGCGCAGTGAACGTCGCCACTGCCACCGGATACGCTTTGGGGTTGGTCAATCCGAAGAAAATCCCGTGGGCAAACGGCTGTCGCGCCGGGCCTTGTTGAGCACTGCTGCTGCCCTGGGCGCGAACGGCACGCAGGCCCAGCCAGAAAAGGTACAAGCCGCTGATCAAGCCCAGCACGTTGAAGGCAGTGCTGCCAAATTCACGTGCGCCGACGATGGCAATCAACGCCGTGCTGCACCAGATCACATCGCCGAGCAAATGCCCGCACAGAAAACCGGCGCCGGCACGTCGCCCACGGGCAGCGCCAATGCCGAAAACAGCCAGCACGCCCGGGCCCGGCGTGATCCCATAGATAAAGCCTGAGGCCAGAACGGCCAATAACAACGAAGGTGTCATGCAAAACGCTCCAGATAATCATGCCTCACGTTCGTCCGCTGCCGTGAAGTGGCTCGATTTTGCACGTTATCAACGCTTAAGTAACCGCGTGCAGGGCGAAATTCAGTGGCGCCGCCCCAAAATATTCACCACCAGCCGGTCAACCCAGCCCCAGATGCGCTGCTTCACCCGTCGCCAGAGGGGGCGTGATTGCCAGTCTTGCAGGCTGACGGGCTGACTTTGGGCGAAGTCGGCGATAAAGCTGGCCGCCACCGCCTGGGTAAGCGCCGGATCCAGCGCCTCAAGGTTGGCTTCAAGGTTGAAACGCAGGTTCCAGTGGTCGAAATTGCATGAGCCAACGCTGACCCAATCGTCGATCAGGACCATTTTCAAATGCAGAAAACAGGGCTGATATTCCAGTATCTGCACTCCGGACTTGAGCAGCCGCGGGTAATAACGGTGCCCGGCGTAGCGCACCGAAGGGTGGTCGGTGCGCGGCCCGGTGAGCAGCAGCCGCACATCGACACCCCGCGCCGCCGCACGGCGCAGCGAACGGCGCACGCTCCAGGTCGGCAGAAAGTAAGGCGTGGCCAGCCAGATACGCTGCTTGGCGCTGTTGATCGCGCGCACCAGCGATTGCAGGATATCGCGATGTTGATGGGCATCGGCGTAGGCCACGCGCCCCATACCCTCAGCCTCGTCGGGCACACCGGGCAAGCGCGCCAGGCCGAAGTGGGTCGCCGGTTTCCAGGCCTTGCGGCTGATATTGGCCCGCCACTGGCGATCAAACAGCATCTGCCAGTCCAGCACCAGCGGACCTTGCATCTGCACCATCACCTCATGCCAGTCGCAGCTGTTTTCAGTGGGGCGCCAGAACTCATCTGTGACGCCGGTGCCACCCACCACAGCCAATTGCTGATCCACCAACAACAGCTTGCGATGATCGCGATACAGATTGTTGAGGCCACGGCGCCAGCTCAGCGGGTTGTAATGCCGCAGCTCAACCCCGGCTTCGATCAGCCTGCGGCGCAACGCCGGGCCCAATCCCAGACTTCCGTAGGCGTCAAACAGGCAACGCACCCGCACCTCGCGCCAGGCCGCCTGTTCCAGGGCTTGGACGATGGTTTCGGCACAGTCACCGGCCTCAACCAGATACAACTCCAGATCGATCTGCTCCTGAGCCTGTTCAATGACGGCCAGCATGCGCGGGAAAAACTGCGGCCCGTCGATCAGCAACTCAAAACTATTGTCACTGCGCCAGCCAAACACTGCGCCGGCCATCTTAACGGGCCGTGAAAATCAGCACCGCATTCACCGGTACTGAAAAGCTGATGGCCGAAAGCCCGGCCAGTTTGCGCAAGGTTTCAAGCTCCGGTTGCAGGCCAAAATCTTCGGCTTGCAGCATCAGCGGCTCCAGGGTCACGACCTGAAAGCGTCGTTCATCCAGACGGGTGGCCAATAGCTCGGCCTGATAGGTGTGCTGTTTGCCGCGCAAGCTGACCGTTACCGGCAAGCGCAATTCCAGTTGCGCACCGGAGGCCAGGTCATTGATCGGTTGCAGGTCGATCTGCGCGCTGATCTGCGCTTCCGGGAAGTGCTTGAAATCAAACAACACGTCACGCATGCGCTCATCACGCAGTGGCACTGAGCTGTTGACCGAGTCCATCTCGATACGCAATTGCGCCAGACCCTTGCGGTCAACCTTGCCATGCAGGACCAGAAAGCGGTGCACATCGGCAATATTGGCATTTTGCGTGGTGATAAATGACAGCCGTGACGACTCACCGTCCAGGTACCAGTTGGCCTGGGCAGACAGGCTCACACCCAGGGTCAGCAACAAGGCACAGGCAGAAGATAACAGCGCTTTAAGCATAAAAACTCATCAACCAATAAACGTGGGTGAACATTAAACCCGGCGAGCGGTTTTGGCAGGACTTATTTCACCCTCTTGAGACGTCAGGCGCTACCGACAGTTCCTCCCGCCCCCCTGTCACACAAGCATCATCCAAACGTCACAGTGGTGACATTGCACCTGCTTAGCCTGAAGTTGCACACCTCAGTCGATTGGCAGATACCCAGAGCGGGCACAGTGCCTGCACGGAGATTCGCAATGTCCCAGATCGCCCGTATCCGCGACACCGCTCCAGAACGTCGCTTGCAGGCTGAGCGTTTGCTCGGCCCCGCGGCATTGCGCGAGGCTCAGACCCTGCGTTTTCGTGTGTTCAGCGACGAGTTGAAGGCCAAACTCAAAAGCGCCGAACATGGGCTGGACGAGGACGGCTATGACGCTTATTGCGAACATATCGGGGTACGCGATCTCAATAGCGGCCAGTTGGTTGCCACCACCCGCCTGCTGGATCACAGCGCGGCACAACGTATCGGCCATTTTTACAGCGAAGAAGAGTTCAACCTTCACGGGTTGGCCAACCTGCAGGGGCCGCTGCTTGAAATCGGGCGCACCTGCGTCGATCCGGCCTACCGCAATGGTGGCACCATCGCCGTGCTGTGGGGTGAACTGGCCGAAGTCCTTAACCAGGGCAATTATCGCTACCTGATGGGCTGCGCCAGCATCCCGATGCAGGATGGTGGCATTCAGGCCCGGGCGATCATGCAGCGTCTGCGCGAGCGTTACTTGTGTACGGAGCATCTACGCGCCGAGCCGAAAAATCCGCTGCCGGCGCAGGAAGTGCCCAGCAACGTCATCACGGAAATGCCGCCGCTGCTCAAGGCCTATATGCGCCTGGGCGCGAGGATTTGCGGCGAGCCCTGCTGGGATGAAGACTTCCAGGTGGCCGACGTCTTCATCCTGCTCAAGCGTGATGAACTGTGCCCGCGCTATGCGCGTCACTTCAAGGCGGCCGTGTGATGCGCCGCTTGCGCCGGTATGCCCGGGTGGCACGGGTGCTCGGGGTGGTCAGTCTGGGGCTGGGCATGGCGGGAATGTTCGGGCTGCTGGAGCGCCTGGGCCTGAACAGCACAATGGATCGCCGCCAGCGCTGGTCGCAGTTTTTTATGACACGCCTGAGCAGCGCCCTGCCCTTTCGCGTCACCGTGGTCGGGGAAATCCCGGCAACGCCGATGCTGTGGGTGAGCAATCACGTGTCCTGGACCGATATTGCATTGCTGGGGCAACTGACCCCGCTGTCATTTCTGTCCAAAGCCGAGGTGCGTGGCTGGCCGGTGGCCGGGTGGTTGGCGGCCAAGGCAGGCAGTTTGTTTATCCGCCGTGGTGCGGGAGACAGCCAGGTGATTCGTGAGCAAATGACCCGTCACCTGCAACAGCCGCTACCCCTGCTGATGTTTCCCGAAGGCACCACCACGGATGGGTGCTCGGTGCGTACCTTTCGTGGGCGGTTGCTGTCGGCGGCCATTGACAGCCGGGTACCACTGCAACCTGTAGCCATCCGCTATTTGCGCAATGGCGAGGTCGATGCGATAGCGCCGTTTATTGGCAATGACGATTTGCTCTCACATCTGCTGCGACTGTTTAGCCATGAGCAGAGCGACGTTGAGATTCATCTGCTGGAGCCCATTGCCAGCCAGGCACAAGAGCGGGCCGTGCTGGCGTTCAGAGCGCAGGAAGCGATCCGGCGGGTGGTGTCAGCACCGGTGACGCAAACAGATCCGCTGCCGGAGAGAGTGGGGGCGATGATTTGAGCCGGGAGCCATGTAAGGGGATGTTGTGGGAGCGGGCTTGCTCGCGATGCAGGCGACACGGTGCAACGATAAAGTCGCGTTGCAACAGTAAAGGTACATTGCACATTAACTGGCCCACCGCGTACATATCCGGCATTTGCGTCTAACTGAAATATTGGTTTCGCCCTTACGGCGAGTCCCTTTTTGAAGGACCAAAAAGGAACCAAAAAGTCCTCGCCCCATCGTACGGCCTTCGCTACGCTCAGGTTCCCTCGCTCCGGCTCTGCTCCGTGGGCACGCCGCCACGGGCCATCCATGGCCCATCGCGGCTCTCCCGGCATCCATGCCGGTCGACCCACTCCTCAGAACCTCCTCTCGGCCTCCCGGGAGGGCAGGCAGATCAAAAGCACTACGCCGAGGCGGCCGACCGGCCGGCCTGTTTGGCGTAAGTGTGTGCTGCACAATCTCTGTAGTCGCTGCCGAAGGAACGAGGCTGCGATTTTTAACGCGAATATCGGATATGTACTCAATGCATCAGTTATAAAAACGCTATCAAGCAGGCCTCAACCGCCAGCCCAGCACATCAAGCAGGTCACAACCATCACGCAGCAATTGCGCCGAAACAGTAGCCATATGCCTAAGATCTACAGAGTCAGCCTCTTGCACTTCCCGACTGGAAAACGATTCCATCAGTTGCGTGACGGCCAGTACGCGAGCGGCGGCGTTGGCATGAAGTACGTCGAGGGGCGCGTTGCGGTCGATCAATAAAGCAGGGATGGTGCAATCGATGGCGGTAAGCGGGACAAACGATGAGTCGGTCATTAATCAAACTCCTAAATGTCGAATTTGAGCCGACCGTTTTCGTCGCCAAACAAAAGCAGGTGGCTGCTGTACGCGGGTTGGCGAACCGGTAACATTTAGGAAAACCCGGCAGACCCGAAGATCTCCCACGCACAGCTGCCATAGAGCAACGCGAGCAAAATACACGCTCTGCCATATAGAACAATCGCATGCTAACTAAATGTTAAGCAGGTCGCCAAACCCGGCCGCCTTATCGGCGAACACCGACTATAAGCGTCGTCCCCTCGCCCCAGCAATTGGCAAACCTGTGAGAAAAATCCCGAAAAAACGTGAGCTTGTAGTTTCTGTAGCCGCTGCCGAGGAACACTGCAACTGTGGGAGCGAGCCTGCTCGCGAAGGTCGTTCGCGAGCAGGCTCGCTCCCACAAATAGGGCTTGACCTGCAACAGAGTATCTACAGAGATTGCGCAGTACACGCGAACCGAACAGGCCGGCCGGTCGGCCGCCTCGGGACGCAGTGCTTTTGATCTGCCCGCCCCTTCGGGAGGCCGAGAGGAGGTTATGGGGAGTGGGTCGACCGGCATGGATGCCGGGAGAGCCGCGATGGGCCATGGATGGCCCGTGGCGGCGGGCCCACGGAGC
>NZ_WIWH01000072.1:0-5773 GCF_009600035.1 Pseudomonas sp. FSL R10-2964
CGCTGGTTGCTCATGGCACCTCCTAATGGGCCTCATTTTAAGGCTTGGAGGTGTCTACGAAACTAGGGGCGATTCAGGCGGTGAGGGCTTGCTGAATCAGGCGCTGTTCATAAAAGCCGTCACCCAGGCGCTTCTGGCTTTGGTCCGGCTCGTAACCCAACTTCGCCAGCAGGTAGTCCGAGCCCATAAATTGTTTGAGGTGGGTCAGAGCCGGGTTGGTTTCGATCAGGTATTTGTGCGGGCTGGTTACAACGTTTGTGTCAGGCAAGCCCTGAACACGGTTGATGGTCAGGCCGTCAATCGCTGTTGCAGAACCTGCTGCACCTGAGAGGTCGACCGGTAGGGAGGGAGAGTGAACGGCCGACACAGTGCTGCTGCCCTGCCCGCTCAGGCGAAACAGGCCGTTCTGGCCCTCAGGCAAGCTGAAGCCGGGCAGCTCTACCGGGTTCACTTGTTGCTGGGCCACATCCGCTGGCAATTGGGCGTTGATGTGGATCGGTGTGGAGTAGCCACTTCCCGCGCCCGTGTCGGTTGGCGTACGGCCGGCAGCGACATAACCGTAGTACGGCCGGATCACGCTGTTGTTAAGGCTTTGCCCGGCACTGAGGTTGACGTCGCCCCCGGCTTGGATCACAGCGTCATGGGCCTGCCCGTCGATGTTTTGGGTGCGGGTGGTGTGCGATAGCTTGCCACCGCCCAGCAGGCCAATAAAGTAACTCAGGTCAGACTCAACGGTGGCCGAGGGTGTGGGGCTGTTTTTGGCATTGAAATTGGCAGCCGCCGGGATGGCCGCAAAAATCTGTGTGACATAGTTCCAGTACGTGCGGGTGGTGGTGATCTCCTGCGCTTGCACGCCCAGGTTGTTAAGGGTCTCTGCGGTGGCCGTCACGTTGCCTGTGGCGGCAATGGTGCTGCTGTGGTTATTGAGCGTCCCGGCGTGGATCTGGAGGTCCGCGCCACTGCCCAAGAGCGAAGCCGCTGTGCTTCGGGTAACGTTCAGGCGATCGATTTCATCGATTTGCCACAGGCCGTTTCGCCGCCCTTTACGACGAAAGTCACAACCGGCACCAGGTATCAAGTTGCAATCGAGCTCAGTGATGGTCACCGAGCTTTTTTCCTGGGCCGTGTATTCCAGCACATCCCGCACGTTATTCACGGTCATGGCGCGGATGCTCAGGTTCTGCGCGCTTTCAACCGTGCCGGAGCGGTTGTCCAGCAAATCGGCCTGGTTGTGATCTGTATCTTTGGCGATCAGCACATCGCCCAGGCCATAGACCGTCGCATAGGCATTGGTGAAGGTGGTGGACAGCAGCTGCATGTCACCGCCGCTGAAAATCAGACCATCGCGATTGAGTGCTGTGTCGGCAGTGAGCACAAGGTTCGCGCCAGCCCCCAGTGTGCCGGTGTTGGACACCTCATTGGCAATGAGGTTGAGGTCGGTCGCAGACGTCATCCGCCCGGCGTTGTTCAACTGTCCTGCCACTGTGACCCGGGTGCCGTCACCACCGGCCAGGGTGGCGGTTTCGCTGAAGTGCAGTTGCGCGGCGCGCAGATCCAGGGATCCGAGGCTGCTCAGCCGACCACTGGCCGAGTAAGTACCCTCCAGGTTGATACTCAGAGTGCCGTCACTGGCGAGCAAACCGTTGTTGGACCAGTTCCCGCCTGCGCCAACAAAACTGTTGGATGCCAGTAACTGGCCGCCCGCAACTTGATTGAGGCTGTTGACGTTGACTGTCAGGCGCGCGGCCTGAATCACGCTGCTGTTGGTCCAGCTGTCCTGGTTGAGGGTCAGGCCACCTCGACTCTCCAGACTGCCGCCAACGTTGTCGAGGATCGACGGATCAATGGCGAAAGTGCCGCTGCCGGAATGCAGTACCTTGCCACCCGCGTTCTGGAAGCTGCCCGCGAGTAACGTCAACTCAGTATTGGCGCTTTCCAGGGTGCCGTTGCGGTTGTCCAGCAGCCCGCCAATCTGGAACAAGGTATCGCCGCTGGTACCCAGCGTACGCAACTGCCCCGTCCGGTTATCCACGCTGGCGGCGCTGACACTCAGGGTTCCTGTGCTTTCGATAAGGCCTTTATGGTTATTCAGGGCGTTGCTCAGATCGAGGCTGACGTGCTCTGCTGCCACACGCCCACCTGTTTCGCCGCTGTTGTCGAAGGCGTTGCCGGTTATTGTCAGCAGACGCTTGACGTAGAGATTGCCGTCGCGATTGTCAAAAGCGTCGGTGGTCACGAGGGCATCGCCCACTTGCGCTGAGATTTTCCCGCCGACGTTATCGATACTGCCCGCGATCAGATTCAGACGCAGGCCCTGGATGATCCCTGCCACACCGTTGCGCAGTACACCGACTACGCGAGCATTGAGGGCTTGCTTGAGGCTGCCAAGCTCACCACCACGGTTATCCAGGTTGGCGGCCTTGATCGCCAAATCACCGTTTTGGGCAATCAGTTTGCCACCCTGATTGTCGATATTTTCAGTAATGTCCAGTTCTAAGCCGGTCTTGCCTTGCACCTTGCCCTTGGCGTTGTCCAGGCGGCTAGCGGTAAGTTTGAGCTCGCCGTCCTGGCTGTAGATCAGGCCGTCATTGCTGTTTTGCACCAGGCCACTGACGCTAATGTCCAACTTGCCATCTGCCGCGACTGTGCCGCGATTGCGGTTGTCCAGGCCAGCGGTCATCAGGCTCAGCACGCTTCTGCTGACCAGCTCACCGCCCTGGTTGTCGATCTGCGCCGCCCGCTGGATCAATAGCGGGCCACCGCTGGACAGCTTGCCGCGGGTGTTGGTCAAGGTGCCAGGCAGGTCGAGGGTTGTGGCGGCGGCACCTTTGATACTGCCAGCACTGTTGTCGAGATCACGTGCACTCAGATACAGAGCCGCACCACTGTCAATCACCCCGCCCTCGGCGTTGTTCAGCCAACCACTGATATCAAGGGTTTGGGCGCCAGCACTGGTTATATTGCCCTGACCGCTGTTGTCCAGGTTGGCCGCTGTGACGGTCAGGTTTTTTTGGCTGACCAGAATACCTGTACCGCTATTGAGAAGGCTGGAGCTGAGATGGGCATCAAGGTTGCCGTAAAGGCTGGACAGTTTGCCGCTGTTGCGATTGTCGAGCGTTGTACCGGTGGCATTCAAGCCCTGCCAGCCGGAGATCAGCCCGCCCTGATTGAGCAGGTTGTCACCATTGATGACCAACAGGTTGTTGCTGATCAGCTTGCCGCCCGTATTATCAAGGTTGCGGACACTCAGGCTAAGGGTTTGCGTAGTGGAAATCTCGCCGCCACGGTTGTTCAGGTCACGCAGGTGCTTGAGGGTCAAAGGGCCTGCTGTGGTGATCAGGCCGCCCATATTGTTGAGATCGCCTGTGGCAGTACCCAAGTCGAGCGTGATGGCCTTGCCCTGCAGCGAACCCTTTTCGTTGTTCAACCCACCACTGCTGATAGCAAGTTGGCCTGCGCTGGAAATGCTGCCCTGGTGGTTGGACAACTCAGTCGCAGAGAGGCTTAACCCGCCGTCACTGCTGATCAGGCCCAAGGTGTTTGCCACGCCGGCACTAAGCTCAAGACGGCTGTGTTTTTCGCTGGTAAGCCTACCGCCCGTGTTGTCCAGGCGAAAACCCGTCAACGACAAACCAGCCTGGCTCGACACTTCGCCTTCACGGTTATCGATATCGGCCACATCAAGCGTCAGCCCTTGAGCGCCGCCGACCAGGCCTTTATGACGGTTGTCCAGGATATTACTGCTCAGTTGGACGGCACCTTGGCCGATCAGTTGACCTTGCTGGTTGTTTAGATCCTGCACTTGAACCTTGAGGTTCTGCTTGCCGGAAATCCGGCCGCTGCTGTTATCGAGGCGGGTTGCAGTTACGCTTGCGTTGCCGTCGGATATCACTACGCCACTGCGGTTCTGCAATGTGCCATCAACGGCCAGGCGCATCTCACCCTGACTGCTGAGCATGCCGGTGCGGTTGTCCAGGCTGCCGATCCGGGCGTCGATGCTGCTGGCTGAAACCAGACCTTGGCTGTTAAGTAACCGATCAGTTTTGAGGTCGAGACTGGCGCTACTCAGAATCCGCCCTTTGTTCTGGTTATCCAGAGTGTCTGCACGGATGCTGGCGGCCTGTTTGGCGCTCAGCGTGCCCCCCTGATTGCTCAGGATTTGGGCGCTAGCTGTCAGGTGACGACTGGCAATGATGCTGGCGTGTGTGTTCGCAAGCGTTTTTGCGGCGATGTACACATCGCCATGACTGTTGCGGGAATGGTCGGCATTGACCCCGGCCTCGATAATGCCGTGATTGGTCAACTGCGCGCCGCTGGAGAGCTTGATGCTGTCACGTGCGATAAGGTTTTTACGGCTGCTCAGGTCGCCTTGAGCCTGCATATCCAGTGTGCTGCCAGCATAGATCGCCTCTTGGGCATCGAGACTTCCAGCCTTGCCTGTGATCGCACTGCTGGCCGTGACTTGAGCCATACGCAAATGCCCATTGGCATCGAGCTGTATATCCCCGCCACTGGCCGCCAGCGTGCCGTCCAGCTTGACCCCGACACCGGCCTCGGTACCCACCAGCCTGATGGCGCCCGCATACATTCCGCCCAAGGCGCTGGAGTCAATTGCCAACTGCGGCTTGGCGCTGCCGTCATCCGCGCGCGCAGTGGCGTGCAGGGTCCGGGCATTGACGTCGTTGCGACCGGCAATCACCGTCAAGTGACGCGCATTGATCTGGGCGTTGATCTTCGCCGAGCGGGTGATGATGTCGAAGCGATCGATATTACTGGCGTTCAAACCCTGACCGTCAATGGTCACCGTACCGCCATCAACCTGATAACGATCCAGACGACCATTATCAAACAGGGGTTTGCCCGTGCTAAGCGTGACACTGGGAGTATTGATAAAACCGCAGCCATTACAGGTAATACCGTAGGGGTTGGCCACGATCACCTTGGCCGACTGCCCCGCCACTTCGGTATAACCGCGCAACTGGCTGGGACTGCCGCCGTTGACTTCGTTGAGGATGATATGGGCGGCGTTGCCCTGCAGGTTCGGGTTGCCGAGGATGATGCCGCCCAGTTGGGTCGACTGGGTACGGTCAATGCCGTTGTTGAGGATCAGGCCATTGGCACCGACGTTGTAGTCATTAAACTGGTTATGCGACAGACCGCTGCCATTGGGTGCAGCAATATTGACGATCGGAACACCATTACCCGCCGCTCCCAGGCTGGTGCCTGGCCCGCTGACAACGATGCCTTCGGCCTGCACCAGCAGTGGTTGCCAGAACAGCGCATTGGCCAAAATAAAGGCCAGGCCACGTTTAGGCATGCCCAAGAAAGATTCCCGGGCATGCAGTGCTGCTGAAGACTGGCGGGCCAAGAAGGCTGAATGCCGATCATCCCTGTCGGTTTCTGGGGATAACAAACCCAGCTTGGCCAGGCTGCCCGGTACAACCGGAAATAAAGACCTCATCCCGAGATAACATCCAAACATGCTTACTCCATCCGTGATTCGCCAAACTTGATGAGTGAGGCAAAGTCTTTTCAACGAGACAATTCGCAGGCAAAAGCCTTGGCGCGTCTCCGGGTGGGGTAAGTCTTGGATATGTTTGAATGAAAAGAGTTAGGACGCTTCCGATATCAATAGCGAAACGTCTCTTCAGAGCAGCTGACTGTCACTGCCATAAATTTGATCTGTCGTAGCACGCCCTAGGCTCTGTACGTAAACCCAAGAAATACGATTTTCTGTAAAATACACCGCCATTAAAGCCAGGAGGCCAAGATG
>NZ_WIWH01000073.1:0-5013 GCF_009600035.1 Pseudomonas sp. FSL R10-2964
GGCGCTGGCGGTTATTTTTCTGCCGATGCTGTTCTCCCGACAGGACGAACTGCGTCAGATTGAGGTGGATGCACCGAGCGCCCCTGAGATGCCGGTAATGCCGCAGGTCAAGGTCGAGCCGGTTGCCGTGCCTGAGCCTCAGGTGATCCCTGAGGAACCGGCTCCGGTTGAGCAGCCGGTTGTCGAGCAGCAGGCACCAGCCCCGGTCGCACCGGTCGTGGCAAAGCCTGCAGTGGCTGCGCCCAAGCCTCCGGCTGTCACGCCGGCGCAAACCGTTGCCCAGGCACCGGCCAAGCTGGACACCACGCAAAAGCGTGTCGACCCCAATGGCTTGCCAATCAGCTGGTCGGTGCAACTGGTGAGCCTGTCCAATCGGGCCAGTGCTGATAACCTGCAAAAAACCCTTCGCAATCAAGGCTATAACGCTTATGTGCGATCTTCCGGCGGGATGAACCGGGTTTTTGTCGGCCCATTGCTGGAGCGTGCAGAGGCCGATCGCCTGCGCGATTTGCTTGGCAAGCAGCAAAACCTCAAGGGTTTTGTGGTGCGCTTCCAGCCTGAACGTGGCTGACAGCGTAAAAAGGTTCAATCTGATTGCACAAGCACGGATAAATCGCCTTACCTGAGCGGCGGCGCTCTGCTAAAATGCGCCGCCTCATCTATCCGTAGGCTGAACTGTGCCATTTACCTGGGTTGACTGGGCGATCGTTGCAATCATCGCCATCTCCGCTTTGATCAGCTTGAAGCGCGGCTTCGTAAAAGAAGCATTGTCGCTGTGCACCTGGATCATTGCCGGGGTCGTTGCCTGGATGTTCGGCGGTTCGTTGTCGCAATACCTCTCCGGATACATCGAAACACCTTCCGCCCGCGTTATCGCAGGGTGCACCATCATGTTTGTGGCCACCTTGCTGGTAGGCGCAATGATCAATTTTCTTATCGGCGAACTGATTCGCGTCACCGGCCTGTCCGGGACCGATCGTTTTCTCGGCATGGCTTTCGGCGCTGCGCGTGGCGCA
The DNA here is from genome assembly GCF_009600035.1 of Pseudomonas sp. FSL R10-2964. Taxonomy (NCBI): domain Bacteria; kingdom Pseudomonadati; phylum Pseudomonadota; class Gammaproteobacteria; order Pseudomonadales; family Pseudomonadaceae; genus Pseudomonas; species Pseudomonas sp. FSL R10-2964. The sequence continues at coordinate 1,017 of NZ_WIWH01000073.1, forward strand.
TTGCTGGTGGTCACTGCGGTCGGGCTGTTGAGCCTGGGGCCGGTACAGCAGGACTCATGGTGGCAGGAGTCACGGCTCGTGCCACAATTTCTATTGGTTGCCGACTGGTCCAAAAACCTCATTCTGGGGTGGAGCAGTCAGTGGCTGGCCAGCGGAATCAGCGTACCCGCTGACATTCCGTTCAAGGAGCATCTCTTGCCGGCTACCCAGCCCAAGTGAGTGGTGTTCAGTTCAGATCCATTAAGTAGGGGTTGCGTCGCATGTGTGGCATCGTCGGTATCGTCGGTAAGTCGAACGTCAATCAGGCGCTGTATGACGCGCTAACCGTCCTCCAGCACCGCGGCCAGGATGCTGCCGGTATTGTGACCAGCCATAATGGCCGGTTATTTCTGCGCAAGGACAACGGGCTGGTTCGTGACGTCTTTCATCAGCGTCATATGCAGCGCCTGGTCGGCAACGTGGGCATTGGTCACGTGCGCTACCCAACCGCGGGCAGCTCGACTTCAGCTGAAGCTCAGCCGTTTTATGTCAACTCGCCGTATGGCATCACCCTGGCGCATAACGGCAACCTGACCAACGTTGAACAGCTGGCCAAGGAGATTTACGAATCTGATTTGCGTCACGTCAACACCAACTCCGATTCGGAAGTGTTGCTTAACGTTTTCGCTCACGAACTGGCGCAGCGCGGCAAATTACAGCCGACTGAAGAAGACGTGTTTGCTGCCGTGACTGACGTGCACAACCGTTGCCGTGGCGGTTACGCCGTGGTTGCGATGATCACCGGTTATGGCATCGTCGGTTTCCGCGACCCGAACGGCATTCGTCCGATTGTCTTCGGTCAGCGTCATACCGACGAAGGCGTCGAGTACATGATCGCCTCCGAGAGCGTTTCCCTGGATGTACTGGGCTTTACCCTGATCCGCGATCTGGCGCCGGGTGAAGCGGTTTACATCACTGAAGACGGCAAGCTGCACACCCGTCAGTGCGCGGTAAACCCGAAACTGACCCCGTGCATCTTCGAACACGTGTATCTGGCGCGCCCGGACTCGATCATCGACGGCGTGTCGGTGTACAAGGCCCGTCTGCGCATGGGCGAGAAACTCGCCGAGAAGATCCTGCGTGAGCGTCCTGAGCACGATATCGACGTGGTGATCCCGATTCCGGACACCAGCCGCTGCGCTGCACTGGAACTGGCCAACCATCTGGGCGTCAAGTTCCGCGAAGGCTTCGTGAAAAACCGTTACATCGGTCGTACCTTCATCATGCCGGGCCAGGCTGCACGTAAAAAATCCGTGCGCCAGAAGCTCAACGCCATCGAACTCGAGTTCCGCGGCAAGAACGTGATGCTGGTGGATGACTCGATCGTGCGCGGTACCACCTGCAAGCAGATCATTCAGATGGCCCGCGAAGCCGGCGCCAAGAACGTTTACTTCTGCTCGGCGGCCCCGGCGGTTCGTTACCCGAACGTGTATGGCATCGACATGCCAAGCGCTCACGAACTGATCGCCCACAACCGCAGCACTCAGGAAGTGGCTGAGCTGATCGGCGCTGACTGGTTGATCTATCAGGATCTGCCTGATCTGATCGAAGCGGTCGGTGGCGGCAAGATCAAGATCGATGCGTTCGACTGTGCAGTGTTTGACGGCAAGTACGTCACCGGCGATATTGACGACAACTACCTGGAACGTATCGAGCGTGCGCGCAACGATGCTTCCAAGGTGATTGCCCAGGGCGTCGGTGCGACGATAGGCTTGTACAACAACTAAGTGTTCACCAAACCGGCCCTGATGGGCCGGTTTGCGTTTATCCAATACAAAGTAGAGCAAGGAGTGGGCAGCATGAGTCAGGATTGGGATGCGGGTCGGCTGGACAGCGACCTTGAGGGCGTAGCGTTCGACACCCTGGCGGTGCGTGCTGGCCAGCACCGTACGCCGGAAGGTGAGCACGGTGATGCAATGTTCCTGACCTCCAGCTATGTGTTCCGCACGGCGGCAGACGCGGCAGCGCGGTTCTCGGGCGAGGTGGCAGGCAATGTTTATTCGCGTTACACCAACCCCACCGTTCGTGCTTTCGAAGAGCGCATCGCCGCCCTTGAAGGTGCCGAGCAGGCTGTAGCCACGGCGACGGGCATGGCAGCCATTCTGTCGGTGGTGATGAGCCTGTGCAGCGCCGGCGACCATATCCTGGTCTCGCGCAGTGTGTTCGGTTCGACCATCAGCCTGTTTGAGAAGTACTTCAAGCGCTTTGGCGTGCAGGTCGATTACGTACCGTTGGCCGAACTGGCTGGTTGGGACGCGGCGATCAAGCCCAACACCAAACTGCTGTTTGTCGAGTCGCCGTCCAACCCGCTGGCCGAGCTGGTCGATATTGCCGCGCTGGCTGAAGTCGCCCATGCCAAGGGTGCCTTGCTGGTAGTCGACAACTGTTTCTGCACGCCCGCCCTGCAGCAGCCGCTGAAGCTGGGCGCAGACATCGTGGTGCATTCGGCAACCAAGTTTATCGATGGTCAGGGCCGTTGCATGGGCGGCGTGGTTGCCGGTCGTGGCGAGCTGATGAAAGAAATCGTCGGTTTCCTGCGTACCGCCGGGCCGACTCTGAGCCCGTTCAACGCGTGGATCTTCCTCAAGGGTCTGGAGACCCTCAACCTGCGCATGCGCGCTCACTGCGCCAGTGCCCAGGCCCTGGCCGAGTGGCTGGAGCAGCAGGATGGCGTAGAGAAGGTTCACTACGCCGGTCTCAAGAGCCATCCACAGTACGAATTGGCCCAGCGCCAGCAGCGCGGCTTTGGTGCCGTGGTCAGTTTTGAGGTCAAGGGCGGCAAAGAAGGCGCGTGGCGCTTTATCGACGCGACACGTCTGATCTCGATCACTGCCAACCTGGGTGACAGCAAAACCACGATTACTCATCCGGCGACCACTTCCCATGGTCGCCTGGCACCGCAAGAGCGTGAAGCGGCCGGTATTCGTGACAGCCTGATCCGCATCGCCGTAGGCCTGGAAGATGTCAGTGACCTGCAAGCCGACCTCGCACGAGGCCTGGCCGCGCTGTGACCGACTGGATGCTCGAGACGCCGGTAAGCGGCAATGGCCGTGTAGCACTGGTCACCGGTGCTGCGCGGGGCATTGGCCTGGGCATTGCAGCCTGGCTGGTCAGTGAAGGCTGGCAAGTGGTGCTCAGCGACATTGACCGCGCCCGGGGCACAAAAGTGGCCAAGGCGCTGGGCGACAGTGCCTGGTTTGTGCGCATGGATGTGTCGGTTGAAGACGATGTCATCCAGTGTGTCGCGCAAGTGCTGGGGCAGTTCGGACGGCTGGACGGGCTGGTGTGCAATGCCGCGATTGCGGACCCGCACAACACGCCCCTGGAAAACCTCGACCTGGAGCACTGGAACCGCGTGCTGGCGGTCAATCTCACCGGGCCGATGTTGCTGGCCAAGCATTGTGCGCCGTATCTGCGTGCCCATTGCGGGGCGATCGTCAACCTGGCTTCCACCCGTGCCCGCCAGTCGGAGCCAGATACCGAGGCTTACGTGGCAAGCAAGGGCGGGTTGCTGGCATTGACCCATGCGCTGGCCATCAGCCTTGGCCCGCAAATCAGGGTCAATGCTGTAAGCCCGGGCTGGATCGACGCCCGTGATCCATCTGTAAGGCGTGCAGCACCGTTGACGGACGCCGATCACGCTCAGCACCCTGCTGGCAGGGCAGGGGTTGTGGAGGATGTTGCCGCGATGGTTGCCTGGTTGTTGTCGCGCAACTCCGGTTTTGTCACGGGTCAGGAGTTTGTGGTGGATGGCGGCATGAGCAAGAAGATGATCTATGGCGATTAAGGCCAGGCCACTATTTTTGCTTGTTTTGAAAAAAACCAATCTTGTCCTTGACTTAGCTTCGATAGGTGCGTAAATTTCGCGGCCTCAACGAAGCAAAGGGTGATTAGCTCAGCTGGGAGAGCATCTGCCTTACAAGCAGAGGGTCGGCGGTTCGATCCCGTCATCACCCAC
>NZ_WIWH01000074.1:0-4490 GCF_009600035.1 Pseudomonas sp. FSL R10-2964
CAATTCAACGGTGGGCTGGCGCCAGCTCGGGCCGAAGAAAAACTTAACGTCGTGTCCGGGATTAGTTGACCACTACATGCCTTTTCCAGTTTGAGAATCAACGCCCCTCGGTGCCGGGCAAGCAAATCAGCTTGAAGCGTTCGTAGTTCACCTTTTCCTGCTTTGGTGCCAGTGCATAGGCCGCCTGGCATTGCTTGCCTTGCCATTTGATGGTCAGCGTGGCGCTGTCGTCCTCGACCATGGCCAGGGCTTTGCCCGTAGGGTCGGAAATCGCCAGTTGCACACCCTTGGCGTCTTCCACCGAGGCACCGAACGGGATTGAGCGGTTTTGTGCATCGACCAGTTCAAACTGAATCCGCCGGCCCTTGCGGCCCTCGAAGCGTGCCACCACCACCGCGCCTCGGCGCGGCACCAGTTGTTGGGTGGCGCTATCAAGTTCAACGTCACCGCCCAGGTTACGGGTGTCCAGGCTCAACCAGTTCACCCGGTATGGCTGGGTGTTGGGAATAACGGCGTAACCGTTGTTGCCGGTCGTGACCCCCGAGTGCGTGCTGATCTCGACGCCGGATATTCCCGCGACTTCGACCAGGGCGAAGGTTTCACCTACGGTTTGCCCAAGGTTGACCCCGCCGCCGTGGGCGATTACCGAGCCGGAGACGTTCACGTTTTGGGAGTCAAAGCCCCTGCCTTTGCTGTAGCCGACACTGATGTCGGCTATCGATGTGCGGGTGTTCACACTGAGAGAGCCGGATTCACCACCCTGACTGCTGTCACCGGCCTGGACTGAGTAAAACGAATCACTGTTGTCCGACAGATAACCACTGACCCCTAATTGTGTGCTGTTGCCGCTGCGGTCACTTGTGGTGGACACAAAGGCCCGTGGCGACCGGGGGCGAGAGCCCAGCGGGAAAGAGACCGAGAGGTTGACCTGATTGTCCGTGTTCGACACGCCGCGTTCATCAATATCCAGGCTCCTGCTCGCACTCAGGCTGTAGTTGAGTTCGCCCCAGTTGTTGCTGTAACCCGCAGAGAAAGTGCGTGAGCCACCCCGGTTCCAATAGCGCTGGTCGGTGCCGTTGATATAGAGCGAACCATATTGTCGTGTCCCACCCAGGGTCTGGTTGACGGTCAGGTCGGTGCGGGTTTTAGAGCTGCCACTGCGCGGCCTGATGCCCTCACTGATGTCTTCAACATGATCGCTGAAGCTGCGATAGCCTTCTGTGGAGTAGCGATAGGCGGCCAGGGTGAAGCTGGTATCGGTGCCGGTGAATGTTTTTGCATAGAGCGCCCGCACGCTGTTGCCCTGGGTGGTTTTACCCTGGGCGCGGCTGGATGACTGGGTGAGATCGAATGAGACCGCGCCAAGGGAAGTGTTCTTCGCGGCTCCGAGCGAAAACGCCTGGAAATTTTCACTGGCTTGCAGGCCCGCAATACCTGTCAGGTTGCTGTTTATGCCATAGGCGGCGGTGCTGCTGACAAAGGAGGGCGATGCTGCGCCCTCGGCGTTGCTGGCGTATTGGCCAGCAGACACACTGTATTTGAGCTGCCCTTCGCGAACCATCGTGGGAAGCGCGGAAAAAGCCTGTTTGCTGATTCTGCGACGACCGTCGGCTTCGATAATCACCACCTCCAGATCACCGTTGGAACCCGTAGGGTATATATCGCTGATCTCGAACGGACCAGGCGGCACGGTAGTGGTGTAAAGAATGTAGTTGTCCTGACGAATCTCGACCACCGCATTGGAATCGGCGACACCGCGAATGATCGGCGCATAACCCCGTTCGCTGTCGGCACGCATGCCTTCATCCGAGGCCAGTTTTACCCCGCGATAACGCACGCTGTTGAACAGCTCGGTATCGGAGAAGATCTCCCCGGCACTGAACTGCCCCTTGAGAGCGGTAACGTCACGCTGCACGTAACTGCGATTACTCTTGAATGTGTTTGCATGACCGGTGCGGGTGCTCAGATTCGACTCGTTGCGCAGGCGCCATGCGCCCAGGTTGATGCCATTGCGCATGCTCAAGTTGTTGGAGACCTGTGTGCTGAACTCAGTGGAGCTGCGGTTGCTGTTGAACTGATAGTTGATAAACCCGGCCGGAACACCTTCGTCCCATAGTTCTGGGTCCACAAAACCACGCAAGCCTCGAGCCATTGCCAATTGCGGCACGCTGAAATAAAGCCGTAAGCGGCTGGAGTCGTAGCGCCACGTAGCTTTATCAATCATGGACGTCAGGTCATGGCAGGCTTGCGGTAACTCGGGATCAAGCAACCCCTGGTCTTGCAGCTTTTGTAGATCAACGCCAAGTTGTTGAATCAGATCAACCGTCATGCACGGCTCGACCTTGCCGTTGTGCGCGTTGGGCGCGAACTCGATATCCCTGCGACCCACCAGTACGTCATTACTGTATAAGTCGACCCGGTATTTTCCTGGTAATACACGGTGGGTGCTCAACAGTGTGTGCAGGTCCACCGAGGCTCCACCCTGGAAAAAAGTGGTGTTGTAAACTTCTTCTTGTGGCTGTGCCGGTTCTTCGCCCCAAGCCATGCTCGACAGTGTGATAGTAACGACCAAATACAGCGGGTGAATAGTGCTGATTGTAGGGGAGGCATCTGTGCGGGCGCGTTTTTCTACGCAACTATCATGCGTGTGATTATTGGAGAAAAACATATGGATAGCCTATGTCGTCAATATGACGTATGCCGTCATAAAGTGTGCGAATAATAAAGCTCGAGGCATAGCCGTTGGGGCAGGTGATTTATTGTTGATCTTGGACTTCTGCTGGGGTTGCCGAACTCATTGACTGGAAGTTCACGGTTGTTTCAAATTTCTGCAGGGCGCCATAATCATTGATGCTTGCAAATCGCAATGAAGGCGATAAAGACAGGGGCGCAGCTTTTAACTTGAACGTTCTGTCCTCGCCAGGAGCGATCATGGTGGCGCCGATAATCAATTCGGCTTTATCGCTCTTGCCCACTTCAAGGTCAGCTAATGACACATGGTAATGGCCAGGATTATTGACCTTTAGAAGGGTTTGCCCGCCCTCGTTTTGCAGTTTCCATTTTAGTTGCGCAGGCGCTTTGGCTGCTTCGCCAGGTAAATCCGCTGGCCGAAAAAAAATTTTGACCCGTTGACGCACGGCTAATTGCAATATGTTGGCGTCGCTTGCACTGGCTTGCGGTATTTCCTGAACGTTGAGCCATACGACCGATTCTTTGTCGATCGGCATGCCTCCACCTTCGTAAAGAATACGCAGTAATTGTTGTTGATTGGCCGCGACACGGGCCAGCGGTGGAGTGATAGCAAATGGCAGCGATGTATTTTCAGCCAGGTCGCTATCGATCCATGACTGCACCAACACGTTTTGCCCCCCATTGCGTACCGTGATATTGGCTTCTTTGCGTGAGCCATCAAATATCACCCGTGTTGCACTTAACGAAATGCTCGCGAATGCTTCAGTGGTGACAAACAGACTGATAGCACTTAGAAAAACAGGGATTGAACGTCGCATCATAGGTGTGGCCCAAAAAATGTAAGTGGGGGAAGGGGAGGCCCGACAGCCTCCGCCCTGTATCCAGATTTATTCGTACTGAAGTACAAATGGCAGTGTTGCGTTACCTGTACCGGCAACGGCGGTTGCTGCATCACCCGTGGTGACGTAGGCAGCGGCGAATGACAAGGTGCCGTCACCACCGACGGCTTTCTCGCCGCTAAGACCGGTTGTGACCAAGGCAGTGGTGTCTGAGGTCAGGTCTATCAAAGCACCATCACTGTCAAGCAGGGCGATACCCACCCCTTTGGCCGCATCTGTGCCTTGCAGCTTCAACACTTTTTTACCTGTAACCAGGCCAGAGCCCCCGTTGAGGCTTGGTTTGAACACCATTGATACTTTGGTGCCAGCATTACAGTTGACCTTCAAGTTAAAGTCATTGGCGCTGATGCGCCCGGCGTTAGGGGCTGTATCGCTGCCCATGTCCTTGATCGATACGTTGCCCATATCAACAGAAATAACTTTGTCTTTACCGGTGCTGCCGTCAACAGAACAAGCATCATTGTTAATGAAGCCCATAAAGTTGATCTGGCCACTGCCACCTTTAACTGTAACAGGCTCTGCAAAAGTAGCGCCGGAAGCGGCGAGAGCCGACAGGCTGAGAATGGCAAGGTAGAGCTTTTTCATGTTGATATCCTTAAGGTTGTAGTGTGTTCAGCGAACTGCGGAGTCCATGTTAGGGGGGCGTTCTGCTGCTGTCTTTGAGGATTGCCTTAAAATAATATTTCAGGCGGGGCACAACTTTATATATAAGCAAGGTGCCGTGCAGCCATGATCGTTTTGAGGCAAATCCTAGTGTGTATTCCAGGTGCGCTCGTTATATTGATCTATGCGTCGCAGGCGCTGTCCGATCGTCGACGTGCATTAGGCTCTGTACGTAAACCCAAGAAATACGATTTTCTGTAAAATACACCGCCATTAAAGCCAGGAGGCCAAGATGGC
>NZ_WIWH01000075.1:0-3741 GCF_009600035.1 Pseudomonas sp. FSL R10-2964
CTGAGTTCGGAATAGGACATAGGGGCAGCACCGTACCGGAAAGGTCAGGTGTTGCACTCAGTTTTCGCGGCCGCCCCGATTTGAAGATGAAAAGTTACTTTAAACGCAAGGCGAGAGCATTTTCCGTATCTCCAAATGAAGAATTTCTCATGGCCCTGGGCAGATCTTACCTGTCCCCAAGCACTAATTTTGTGGGGGAACTAGGTGCGTCGCTAGAGCTTACGAAAATGCTCTGCCACGAAACTGACGACTTCTGGACGCTACCAAGGCTCGAATGGCGAGCGGGTGCCGTAATCTTGGGATATATCCAAGAAATCACCGTTGACATGCACCAAAAAACAGCAACAGTGGGACACTTCGCCGTCGCCTCAGATTACACAGGAATGGGCTTTTCCAAGCGCATGGCGCACGGCTTCGCCAAGTTGCTTAAAGAGAACTACGGCGTAACCGAGATAATCTTCGACGAGCGCTCGCGCAAAGCTGAGTACGAGGTATTTTTTGAGCATATACTTAGGGCAGTGCGTGTTGGTACAGCGCCAAAACACACGTGGCGCTGGGTGTGGATTGAGCGCTGATGACCAGTACTCAGTTTCATGCTTAGCAATTGGCAAACTCCTTTGCACTACTCCTAAGCTAAACGCATTTTCGAATCCTCATCTGTTCTCTGAACTGTAGATAATCAGAACTATGCAGCTCTTGCCTGTGAGTCAGCCACTCTGGACGGTTGCTTCTGTCGATTACTGCCTATAGTTAACGCCTGCCATGTGCCAATAGTAACTCATCGTAACTGGCTGCAATCGGCCAGTTATTACCTTCGGACGTCCAAGGTACAGATTGAACGTAAGAAAACTCGGGTATTCAAAGCGAATTCAATTTCGATACTGGCACTATTGAAAATGTACGAAACCCGAATGTTACCTAAGGAGCACTTAGCGCTTTTGAACTCTTCCGAAGAGCCATAAAATTCATATAAAGCAAAACCGCAGCGCAAAAAATATATTTTTCTTCCATTTGCAAATATCACCTATGGCATTGCCAAATATACTACAATAATATGAGATCGCTACGTTGGCATTTTGCGCGCCTTCCGAAAGACCTACCTGCTAGAAAACCTGAAAATTCCGAATGCTATCCAACGATATCTATAGAGAAAAAATCGTGCCGAGCATTCGACCTAAATTATTCCTGAACACCCCTCCATTACAACCAACCGCTTCAGCCGAAATCAAACAAAAAACACCAACACAAGAATTTTTAAATTTGAATTTTGATAGTTTAAAAGCGCAAATCAAGAATATTCCTTCCTTCCATTTTCGGGAGGCTCCGCTCATCCAAGACTATTCAGCCATGCGGCAAAATGGATTCAGCTCAGTGCACAATGGGTTTATGCAAAACAATAGCGGTTTAGACGCATTCATGCATGCTAGTCGCCAGCAAGGTAAATGTGCAGGAGTATTTGACGGCGATAAATTTCACGTTAGTGTAAAAGATGTAGATGTTCCACGGACTATCAATGCATTGTCTTCGTTGTTATTTTCGGAAGATTGCCCATTTGACAAATGGAAAGTTACCGACATGGAAAGAGCGGAACCAAACGCGCGCGTGAGCAACGGAGCACAATTTACTCTATATGTAAAATCGGACACAGCAGACTCTCGATACACCGCAAGCACTCTGAAAAACATTCGTGATTTTCTAGAACTATTGGAGTCGGTGATAAGCGAACATAACATACAACCAGGACAACACACAGATTCTGACGTACGCCCCTCGCACTGGCAGTTCACCAGCTATCGAAATGAATTACGCAGTGACCGCGAAGGAAGTTATGCACAAAGCATCGCACTTCGAAAAGAACCATTCTTCCGACTAGTTACAGAATAGTCCATATAATTCTGTAGGCCGATGACGCGCCAAAAATACTATCTACAAAAAATAGTGAGGCGCGCCCGATCATTTCTAACTTTATCACCAAGCAAATTTGCTAAAGGTTTTTGGGGGTGGAGCGCAGCTATTACTACGCCTAGATCACTCTCCATACGGCAAAAAAAAACTTTAAGGATAGCTAGAACAGCCCTCCTAAAACCGCCGGCACCCAATTCATTATAATCAGCTCTCCCGTCATCTCAGCCTTCCCCTGACGCTGATTCGTGGTCGTGTACCGGATCTCGGTCGTCTCAAAATGAAACCCTTCAAACACCCGCCGAATGTCCGGGTGGTCGTTGATGCTGACCATCACCTTTCCTTTGCAGCGTCGTATAAAGTCAGCCATGCGCTCGTAGTTTTCAAACGGGAAATCCACGCCATAGCCAGCGGTCTGCCAGTAAGGTGGGTCCATGTAGTGGAAGGTGTGCGGCCGGTCGTAGCGCTCCGCGCACTCGAGCCAAGGCAGGTTTTCAACGTAGGTGCCGGACAAGCGCTGCCAGGCCGCAGATAGATTCTCTTCGATGCGCAGCAGGTTGATTGCGGGGGCCGTTGTCGCGGTACCGAAGCACTGCCCCGAAACCTTGCCGCCAAAGGCATGGCGCTGCAGGTAGAAGAATCGGGCGGCGCGCTGGATGTCGGTCAGCGTTTCCGGTCGGGGCATTTTTTGCCACTCGAAAATCTGTCGTGAGCTAAGAGCCCATTTGAACTGAAGCACGAATTCTTGCAGGTGGTTCTGTACCACGCGGTACAGGGTCATCAGGTCGCCGTTGATGTCGTTAAGCACTTCGCATGGCGCGGGCTGTGGGCGCAGGAAGTAGAGCGCCCCGCCGCCTGCGAAGACTTCGACGTAGCATTCGTGAGGTGGGAAAAGGGGAATAAGGCGGTCGGCCAGGCGGCGTTTACCGCCCATCCAAGGAATGATGGTTGAGGACATAATATGCAAGACCTTTACTGTATGGATAAACAGGTGCCAGGCTCGCTCGGCTTTGTACACAGAGCGGGAGCCTTGGCTGGTCTTGCAGGTAGAGACTGCGGGTTCGGTGGCCGGGCTGGATGTTGACGCATCCAGCTTCGGCCGTTCCTTTTACTTAGTTGCTAAGTTTTTTTCATCGTAACCCGCCAAGTTACGCTTAACTTAATTAGTAGTACCACGCTTTGCTAGTTATGATAATTAAACCGTTAGCATATTTTTTAAGTCACTCACACTCTCACGTCAACGACTCCCGCCAGCGCCCTCAGAATTCCTCCTAACAGTCAACTGCTCGACTTTCTGATTAATAAAAATATACAGATTTGACGAGAACATCCCAACAAAAATAGCTACGAGCGCTAATGTGTAGAAGTTACCCGGAGCCTGAAGAATCTGATCACTGGTAATAGCTTGCTTCTCTAAGTGTGGCGCGATAACTGCAATCAACACACCACTCTTAATACCTATCCACGAAAAGACAGCCATAAACCCAGATGAAACTATAAGGCCAAGCTGTTGCCCTGTGCTTATACCAGCGATCAAAACTCTTGCAGCCGCACCTAAAACGCCAAATACGAAAGGAACAAACAAAACAATTACAACATTCGTTGCTTTATTCAAGGTGCTAATCGTATCAGGCTCAAGATCTCCAATTGCCGGATTCGCCCAAGCTACCACTACAAAAAGAAAAACAGTGACGATCATAAGCCAAACGAACAAAAAATACTGTCTACGCTCAGTTTTTTTCTGATCTTTATGATCCGCGAGTCTGAATCGCCCCAGGTTTCCTAGACACTCTCCAGGCTCGCTGCGTAACGCTTTTCAAACTCTACCGGTGACAGCTG
>NZ_WIWH01000076.1:0-3631 GCF_009600035.1 Pseudomonas sp. FSL R10-2964
TCTTGGCCTCCTGGCTTTAATGGCGGTGTATTTTACAGAAAATCGTATTTCTTGGGTTTACGTACAGAGCCTAGAAATACGCCAAGGCCAACAAATCAACCTTAATTTACAAATGAAGATTGAAAAGGCCGAATTACATTGGGGCAAAAGACTTGCCCAGTTTGACAGTAAAATCAAAGAAAACACGACAACCCTTAGCACCTTGACGCAGAAACGAATAGATATTCAGCGAGACATTACACAGCTACAAAATAAAAAAGTAGAGTTGGGGAAGAACTTCAAAGCAGAAAAAGATAAATTACAAAAAAATCTAAATGATTTAAAAGGAAAAGTGACAGCCGAATCGACAAAGCACAAAAGAATTAAGCAAGCCATAACGATACTTGATGAAAAACTAGAACCATTAATCCATAAATTTGACGTGAAGGTGGACAAGGTTTTACATGCAAATAGAATGCATGAGAACACAGAAACCCTGTATCAAGAAATGAAAGAAAACATCTTACAGACCGCTAAATACATGGGGAAAGAAAAGCGACACGATTACCTATGGTCTGTGAAAGAACAGCTTGAAGAAAAAGGACTAGACCCTGACATGGTGAATTTTGGCTTTAAAGAAAAGGTTCAGCTATTCATATCAGACACATTCACCAGCACACAAATAATAGAATTTGATAAGGAAGAAGCCCAGCAGGCGAATGAAGCCAGAAAGCGAAGATTGCTAAAACCCAAGCCACCAAGCCCATTCCAAGCCCCTTATGACCCATATAGCTAACTCATAAAAAAAGCCCCGAAAAGGGGCTTATAAATAATTTGCGAGCGTCATTTTGCTTTTAAAGCCTAAATTTTGAAACCATAGAATGCAAATCTGCAGCAAGACGCGAAAGCTCTTGACTAGCCGCATTGTTTTGGTTAGCCCCCGCAGACGTTTGCATTGACAAATCCCTAATATTAACCAAATTCCTGTCAACTTCACGGGCAACCTGTGCCTGCTCTTCCGAAGCACTGGCAATAACCAAGTTTTTCTGGTTGATTGAGGTAATTGCTTCACTAATTACCTCAAGAGCATCATTAGCTTCCCGAGCAACCACTAACGTGCCATTAGCACGGTCTTGGCTCTCATTCATAGCATCAACTGCACGGCCTGTACCTGATTGAATACCTTCAATCATTTGTTCTATTTCAGCTGTCGATTGTTGAGTTCTATGAGCCAACGCACGTACCTCATCCGCTACAACAGCAAAGCCACGACCAGCTTCGCCAGCCCTAGCAGCTTCGATTGCAGCATTAAGTGCCAGCAAATTTGTTTGCTCAGCAATTGAGCGAATTACTACCAGTACTTGACTAATTTCACCGGCACTCTGTGCCAAAATTTTAACTTCAGAAGAAGTATCAGAGATATTACCAACGAGTTTATTAATGGACTCCAAAGCCTGACTAACCTTTTCACGGCCTTGATAGGTGCTTTTATCAGCAGCTTTAGAATCATCGGCAGTATTTACAGCGTTACGAGCCACTTCCTCAACCGCCGCTGTCATCTCATTCACCGCTGTAGCGGCTTGGTCGATTTCTGCACTTTGCTGGTTGAGTCCTCGATTAGTATCCTCCGTCACCGCATGTAACTCTTCAGAAGCAGAAGCCAGCATATTTGATGATTCGGAGATTCTTTCAATCGTATCATGCAAGCTAATCTGCATTTTTTTCAATGCAATTAGCAGGTGTGCAGGCTCGTCAGAACCATTTATCTTGATTCGTTGAGTTAAATCACCATCGGCAATTCTATCTGCAACTACCACCGCTTCAGCCAAAGGAGAAACGATACTCCGAGTAAGAACCACCGCGATTACAATCATCAGTATCAAAATAACAATCAACGCGACAACAATCATGAAAACAGCAGCATTAAATACTTTATTTGTTTGATCAGCGGCATAAACAGCACCTTTCTCATTAAACTTAATCAACTGATTTAAAAAAACCATCATTTGATCAGCATCATCAGCCAAAGGTCCATTTGCCATCTTAATTTCGTCAGCCCTTTCAGGTGAAGACAAAACTCCTTCTAAAATCTGACGCTGAACAGAAAGGTACTTTTCGTATGAGGTTTTAAAGTTCTCGAAAATCTGACGATCCTCAGAGTCATCTATTTCCTTTTCATAACCTTTCAAGCTCATAGCAACATCTTGGTTTATACTTCTAACCAGATCAACGGTAGTATTTAGTTCGGATTTCTCATCCAAAATCAACGTTCGTAAAGTCAGTGCTCTGGCTCGCCCTAAACTACTCCCAACCTCTCCCACAGCCTCGACTGCTGGCAACCACTCATTACGAATTTCGGCAGCTGCATCGTCCATTTGGTGTGCTTGGAATAAAGCGATCCCTCCCATAACCAAAACGAGTAATGCGATAATTGTGAACCCAATACCGGCTCGACTACCAATGTTCATACTTCTAATATTCATCGACCGTTCCTAAACGCAAGACGTAATAAATCATACTTACTGTATCGGCAAAAAAAATAATTTCTTGAATGAAAAAACTCATATCCTTCAGTCTAATTGAAAGGCAGCATTGATTTTCAATCACAAACCACAGTACAAACTCACCACCTACAGGCGGTAGTGTAATTTGCCTTTGCCTTTGCCTTTGCCTTTGCCTTTGCCTTTGCCTTTGCCTTTGCCTTTGCCTTTGCCTTTGCCTGCATCGTGCAGGCTTTTTTATGCCAATAAAAAACCCGCGATTAAGCGGGGTTTTTACCATCTAAGCTTGACAAATCTCGAAAGTGTGGCAACTTAAAAGGAGCAGAAAAAGAAAACCACCTTGGGGAAGGTGGCGAAGGATACTACTACAATATTTGAAACTTAACTTCTACACCCTCATTTAATCACCAAACACAATATTGTCAAGTCATCTCCCAAGGTTTTCTTTTTCTAAGTAAATAATTAGAAGAGGAATATATGGGATGCGTAAAACTATTTGAGGACTACTTGCCAAAGAGACCTTATCACACCGATGATTTAATCAGCGGCTTAAAAATCAACAAAAAAGAAAAAGCAAAACTAGCACGACTTATACAGCCGAACGGCCCAACGCATAGATATTGGATGGTTTTTGACTTAGACCGAACCGATGCCGGTATGCACTGGGATAACGTAGGGGCACCAGCTCCGAACCTAATAGCTCGCAATCCTGCCAATGGGCACGCTCATTTGCTCTACTTGCTACAAACCCCTGTACGAACCACAATCGACGGTAAAACCGCCCCTTTACGCTACGCTGCGGCCATCGAGGCGGGTTTGCGTAACCGTTTAGGAGCAGACAGAGGCTATTCCGGGTTGATCTGTAAGAACCCGATCAATTCTCACTGGATGACCCACCAGTGGCAGGCCGATCCATACACATTGGATGAGTTAGCCGACTACGTTGATTTAACGCCGGGAAAGGCCAAAGAGAAGCCTGTAGAGGATTATGGCCTTGGCCGTAACTGTATGCTTTTCGACCAATTAAGAGCTTGGGCATATAAAGCCATCCGACAGGGCTGGCCCGACTACAACCTGAATCGCCCCAGGTTTCCTAGACACTCTCCAGGCTCGCTGCGTAACGCTTTTCAAACTCTACCGGTGACAGCTGA
>NZ_WIWH01000077.1:0-3372 GCF_009600035.1 Pseudomonas sp. FSL R10-2964
GCAGGGTGCGCGGGTCGCCGGTGGCGATTTCACCGTCGGCATCCGGCACCTTGGCATCGCGGCCGGTGTTGTTCAGCCGTGGCACGGCGCCAAACAGGGCCAGGCACAGGGCGTCGAGCAGGGTGCTTTTGCCGGCGCCGGTGGGCCCGGTAATGGCGAAAAGCCCGGCGCTGGCCAACGGCTCGGCGGTAAAGTCCAGCTCAAAGGGGCCGGCCAGGGAGGCGAGGTTTTTCAGGCGAATGGCGAGAATTTTCATGGTTGCTCACCTTCCAGCTGAACTTCCTGCAGCAATACGGCAAAGTCCTTGAGGGTCTGTTCGTCGGCTTCGCTGCCGTAGCTTTCCTGCCAGGCACGGCTAAACAGTTCCTGGGGGGTGAGCTGGTCGAGTTCGATCAGCCGCGTGGCGTCGTCATCGCCGTGGCGGCTGCCGCTGCCGGCATATTCGGCGGCGATGCGCACCAGGCGCACGGCCTTGCCCTGCAGTGCCGTTTCGATCTGCTGGCGCAAATCGGGCTGCGGTTCGTCGAGTGTGACCCGTACTTCCAGCCAGGGCTGGCGCTGGGTATCGGCGAGCAGGTCGATATCCGCCAGGTCCGCAAGCTGGGCGAGGATGTCAGCCAGCGGCAGCGGGCCGATCCGTTGCAGGTTGACCGCCCGGGGGACCAGCAACGGCTCAACGCTGACCAGGGTTTCGCCTTTGAGGGTGACGTCGAGAATCTGGTGCTGGTAGCCGATTTCCGAGAAGGACAGGGGGATCGGCGAGCCGCAGTAACGGATGCGATCTTCGCTGTTGACCCGCTGCGGTTTGTGCAAATGGCCCAGGGCCACATAGCTGATATCGGGGCCGAACAGGCTGGCGGGCAGGGCTTCGGCATTGCCGATGATCAGGCTGCGCTCGGAGTCTTCGGAGACCGACCCGCCGGCCATGTGCGCGTGGCTGATGGCAATCAGCGCCTGGCCCTTTTTGCGCTTGGCATTGGCGGCCTTGATCAGCCATTCATGGACCTGGCCGATACCGCGCAGGTAGTCGTCCCCTAGGTGCGCGCCGGTGACTTCGGCGGGGCGCAAAAAGGGCAGCGCCAGGCACCAGGCTGCTGTCTTGCCCTTGGCATCGGGCAAGGGGATCAGCAGGCGCTCGGCGTCGAGCTGGCCGTCGTCGAGCCACAGCACCCGGCCCAGGGCATGGGTGCGCAAGCGGCGCATCAAGGGGGCCGGCAGTTCGATGCGCGAGCCGGAGTCGTGGTTGCCGGCAATCATCACAATGGTCAGCCTGGGCTGTTGCTCGTGGGCACTGACGATAAAGTCGTAAAGCCGTTCCTGGGCTTTGACCGGCGGGTTGACGGTGTCGAAGATGTCCCCGGCTATCAGCAGTACGTCGGGTGTGTGCTCCGCCAGCCGGGCCAGAAGCCAGGATAGAAAACAGGCATGTTCGAAGTCGCGGTCCTGGCCGTGGAGGTTTTGCCCCAGGTGCCAGTCGGAGGTGTGAAACAGGCGCATAACAGAATCCGTTTTCAAAGGGGCAGGCAACCCGCTCGCTCAGGCGGTACACGGGTTGCCCTTAAATTATTTGGGGTACAGCGGTGGCAGGCTGCTCGGCTCGGCGCTGTCCTGCTGCTCGCGCTCGGCGGCAGGAATGCTGCGGATGGCCTTCCACAGTTCCTCGCCTTGCCAGTGCTGGCCGGTTTCGCTGTAGAGCGCACCATTGAGGCCGTCGAGGGCGTCGGACAGCAACACAAAGCGCGCGGCCATGTCGGCCAGGGTTTCGGGTTGCTGCCGGGCCCAGGCATCCAGGGCCTGACGGGTGGCCTGGGGGTCGTTGGCCAGACAGGCGCGTTTCAAGTCGTCCAGCAGGGTGCGCGGGCTTGGCCCGGTTTGCGCAGCGCGCAGGATTGCCGGTTGCCAGCGGGCACGCCACCACAGGCCCAGACTGGCCAGGGTGGTGAGTGCCAGAAACAGGGTGCTGAGCTGCCAGATCCAGAGTGAGGGCGCTTCGTTCTGCGCCGTTGTGGTGCCACTGACCGGTGTGTCCACAGCCAGATTGGGGTTGGCAGCTGCGAGCAGGGTACGGGCGGGCAGGTAAGTGCGCTCCAGATGATCTTCGTGGGTGTTCCACCACACCACTTCGACGGCGGGCAATTCAATCTGGCCAACCCGGGTCGGGACCAGTGCTTCGCGCTCTTCGCGGCTGCCGATTAGGCCGTTTTCGGTGATCTGGTTGCTCAGTTGCGCCAGGTCGGGGTAGCGCCGCAGGCCGTTGACGTCGGTGGCGGGCAGGGGCGGCAGTTGGGCGCTGGACAGGCCTTCGGCCTTGAGCGTGAGGGTTCGGGTCAGCGAGTCACCGACCAGCGCATGGTCAGGCTCGGGGTTCCAGGTTTCACTCATGCTCAGGCTGCGCGCGGGTAACCAGGGGGCATTGGCCGGCCAGATGTCGGGCTTGGGCAGCACGTTCAGCGGGATTTCGGCCGAGGTCACGTGCACCATTTTGCCGGGCTTTGGCCCCAGCGGGGCTGGGGCTGTGGCTTGCTGGCTGTCGACCTGGGTGGCGCTGAAGGTTTGCGCCGGGATGATCAGCTCGCCGCTGCGCTGCGGATAGATGCCGTAGCGGCGCTCGATCACACCGTGGCGTACGCCGTTGATCATCTTTTCATAGGTGCGCGACTCGCCCAGCTGCTCGACGATGGCGTCGTCCAGGTGCAGGGCGGTCAGGCTGCTGTCATCGTACAGCGCCACCGAATGGTAAATGCGCACGGTCAGCAGTGCCTGGGCCTGTACATAGACGCCGGGCTGGTCGAGGCTGGCTTCGATAAACACCGGGGCCAGCAGGTTTTCGCTGGCCGCGCTCTGGGTGACGGTGACGGTGAGGGTGATCGGCTGGCTGTGGTAGTCACCGACTTGCAGCGCCGGGATGATCACCGTGCCGGTCTGCTTGGGTTGCAGGGTGATCATCCAGCGGGTGGTGCCCTTGTTGTCGTCGCTGAGGCTGTTGAGCTGGTTGACCTGGCGAGTACCGCGCACTTCGAACAGCCCGTCCAGCGGGGTGAGGTCGGGCTTGCCGAACTGGGTGACGTCGTCGGATTCCAGGGTCAGTTCGACGGTTTCACCGGAGTTGAGCTGGTCGCGGTCAACACTGGCGATCAGGCCCAGGGCGTTTGCCGGCAAGGTCCAGCAACACAGCAAAAGAAGCAAAACACAGAGGCGGTTCATTTGGGCGTGTCCTGATGGAGCTGCTGTTCGTACCAGAATTTTCGGCGTAACAATTCGGCAGGGTTGTCGGGGATCTGTCTGAGCCATTGTTCCAGGGCCTGGCGCTGTTCTTCTGCGGTCTGGTTGGCGGCCGGGGCGGGCGGGCGCGTGGTGGGCCCGTCGTCCGGT
>NZ_WIWH01000078.1:0-3159 GCF_009600035.1 Pseudomonas sp. FSL R10-2964
CATCTTGGCCTCCTGGCTTTAATGGCGGTGTATTTTACAGAAAATCGTATTTCTTGGGTTTACGTACAGAGCCTAGGAGACTCGTTGCGGGGCCAACCCCTGACGAACTGTCAGAAAAGTCCTATGACATTTCGAAGCTGATAGAAACTCGGCAGCAAGCAGGCTTGATGAACATCGTCACCAGCAACCAAACCGATGAGCTAGACCTATCGTTCAGCCGTGAGAAATTCGACCAAATTGAGATCCACACTTGCGATCTCATCGCAAACGCTCAACCATGGAAATCCCCGCAGGAAGCGTTTGAATCCGATTTTGACGCAGAAGAAGAGCCCCCCTACGTCGAATTTATGAAGTTCAAAACGAAGTGGTACGAGCTAGGCGAAGAAATCTCGCTTGAAAGGAAGATAGAAAGGTTCAACGACTGGATTCGGCTTAATAAAGTAATGCAGCATTATATTATGACTGTTTCCCGCCCCATGAGCGTTGGCAGCATTGAAGAAATAAAGTCAATTATTGAAAACCCAAAAAACTACAAAATCAAGTCACCTATTACAACGAACAGAATCACGTCATTTGAAGCGTATCAGGCCAAGACAAAGGGAATCATCCAGAAGACAGTAGATACACAGGCAAAACGCTTAAAATTGATGAATGCTTGGCTTGAGGCAGAGCAACGCGACCTCAATCACGAAAGCATTGCCAGCTATCTCGATACACTCGACCTATCCATTAAGACTAAAAAACAATACCTATTCGCAGGGTCAAGTTTTTGGAAATGGGCCATTAAACACGACGAAAACTTTAAGAAACTGCACCGCGACCAACAATCACCGTTTGAAAAGCACGATTTTCCAGTCAATCGCAGCAAGAGAGGCGATGGTTCAACAGATAGAAAGGCGTTCACCCCGGAAGACGTTACAAAACTCTATGAAGCAGCGAAAGCCACCAAAAATCGTGAAATCCTCACAGACCTAATTCTTTTAGGTGCTCACACCGGAGCACGAATTGAAGAGCTTTGTCAGCTTCAAACCCAAGACATAGTTACCGAGGAAGGCATTAAATGCTTCTACTTCTATGATGGAAAAACTGCCGCCAGTGAGCGACATACCCCGATACACCCCGCGATTAAGGCAACTGTAGAAAAATTGATCCGTAATTCAAAAGACGGTTTTTTGATTAGCTCACCAGCAGGGAACAAATACGGAAACCGTTCCGATGCACTCAGCAAACAGTTTGGCCGATTAAAAACCACCCTCGAATACAACAGCCAATTCGTTTTCCATAGCTTCCGTAAGACCGTTATCACGCAATTACAACGTGCAGACGTACCCGGAATACTCATTGCCTCAATCGTCGGACATGAGACCGGAACCATAACATTTGACGTGTATAGTGCAGGACCAAGCCCGAAGCAAAAACACGATGCAATATCAAAACTAAAATACAAGCTAAAACTCTAAAACCGGAAGCGTTACACATTAAAACCTAGAACATCCATCCTAGGTTCCAAAGCTCTTACCCACCAGAAGAGCTTTTGACCCACCAATAATAAGTTCTAATTCTATAAAATCCTCTCGCATAATGCACGCCCCTGCACACGCCTCATGTGTACACACGCATACGCTTGCGTCTTTAGTTATCAATATATAGATATCAAATATAACAGATAACTATAATAAAGATTACTACACTGCACATACACACACGCAAGCACAAACAGCCCACATATTTGATCAAAATTTAATCTATGGTAAATTATAAATAAGGGCAATGAGCAAAGCGATATGAAGCATTTATCAACCCTTTGGTTACAACTTCACACTTTTGCTTCGCAAAAGATGAGAAGTGGTAACGCCGGGCCAAAGGGTGCCCCTTTGGATACCCAAGAGCAAAGCAAAAGCATCTCGCTGAAATTTAGGAGTAAAAAAATAACAACTACTGAGGGTTAAATGAGCAATGAATTCAAAAGCACAACCATGCTATATAAGAGACTTAATTTTTCAGTCTCTACACTTAAAAAATTAGGCAAATCCTTAAAGCATTCCTTGCGTGTTCACAGTAAAGAAGAAAAGAAAATACAATGGGATGAAGATCTATCCCACAACAATATATTTATAGTCAATGGTAAGCCTGTACCAATGAATGAGGCGTCGGCCTTGTCATTCATTAAAGACACACTAACGCCTTTTCATCTGGTCAATAGAAGCAAAGAGCAGAGAAAAGAAGACGTAGAAACCAAAGGCAAATATAAATACAAAATCAAGAAAATCATTAAAGATGAGGCAGGCCAACCCATAGCCGCCTACCTTGATGATCTGATCGACCGTGGCGATTACATCGACGGTGAACAGGTCAAAGAAGATTTTGAAGCCTTCGAGGTCAGCAGGAAGGCCCAGAAGCTCAAAAGCGTCCAGAACTACATAGACCTACATAACACCATCACCCAAGCAGAAAAGCCGCTGGATGGCCGTAGAACAGTCATCCAAGAGGCTTTCTTTAAATTCCCCATGCACAACCAAGTAGACCTACCGCCTGAATTTTATGTTTCTGCTATTCAGGACTTCTACGCCAAATATTTTCCTGACTATAACGTCCTATTAACAGTCTACCACGGCGATGAATTAGAGGGAGGTAAAAAGAAGGTTGGCGACCACCCGCATATTTTTATCGACTGTAAAAACAAAAGAACAGGTGAATACGACCTGACAGAACAGCAAGCGGTGCTTGCCAACAAAGTCATTAAAAATGTGGAATTTTTCAAGAGTTATACACCTGTAAATACCAAGCAACAAACCTACCAAGAAAGCCAAATCATAGGCGAAGCCTTGCAAGAGTTATTTTACAAACACATCAATAAAAAATTCAAAACTGAGAACATCTCACTTGTAGCTAATAGATTGGAACAGACCCAAGAAAACCTTGAAATTAGAAAGAAAATCAGGCTTGAAAGTAAGAAAGCCAAAGAAGATAGGGCATTTAACCTTTATACAATGCGACAAGAGCAACTTGAAAATACAGAAAATAAGCTTGAGGAAGTCACAATAGAAGTCGAGAACAAGCAACAAACAAAAGGCACGATTGACCTAGGCTCTGTACGTAAAGTATTGTCGCAAGCACCGCATAGCGCAGGCCAATGAGACCATCGCCGCAAAACTTGTT
>NZ_WIWH01000079.1:0-3072 GCF_009600035.1 Pseudomonas sp. FSL R10-2964
GGCGTAGCCGCGCAGGCTTTTTGGCCCTGGGTCCGAACGATCTTTGCGCAGCAAAGTCTAGTGAGTACACTTCCAATGAAGTGGCCCGGCGGAGCCAGGCGGATTTCGAGTGGATTGGGGATGGCATGGCATACGCAATCATGCGAGCAAAGAAGCTCGCCAATATGGGCTCGGTGGCGGCCTCGATGCAGCATTGTTACCGCGAGCGCGAGACGCACAATGCAGACCAGGAGCGCACACCCGACAATCAGCACCTGGTCGCCAAGAGCACGGACGAGGCGATGGGCAAACTGCGGGCTTTGCTGCCGGAGAAACGGCGCAAGGACGCGGTTCTGGCCGTCGAGTACGTGATGACGGCTAGCCCGGACTGGTTCGCCAAGGCGACACCAGAACAGGAAAAGGCGTTTTTCCAGCGATCGCTGCAATGGTTGGCCGACAAGTACGGCGCCGATCGCATCGATACGGCCAGCATTCACCGCGATGAAGCCACGCCGCACCTGTCCGCGTTCGTGGTGCCGCTGACGCAGGACAAGCGCCTGAGCGCCAAGGAATTCATCGGCAGTCGGGACAAGATGCGTGCCGACCAGACCAGCTACGCCAGCTGTGTCGCTGATTTGGGGCTGGAGCGCGGGATCGAGGGCAGTAAGGCCACCCATCAGACGATCCAGCAGTACTACGCCGCTGTAGAGCGCGGTGTGAAGGATAGGGCGACGATCAGTCCGAAAGCGGTAGAGCCGCGGGTGCTGGAAAAGGCGGGGTTCATGGCTAAGACGGTGTTGGGTCGTGGCGATTTAGTCGAATCACCAGAAATGATTGCAGAACGTCTTACCAAAGCGGTGAACGAAGGGTTCGCCGGGACCGTTGCTACGGCCTCTACAGCGCTCCAGGAACGTCGCAGAGCGAAGGAGCTGCAGGACACGGCAAATGACCTCAGAAAGCGTCTTGAGACGTTTCAGGGGCCTTTCAAGGGGCTTACAAAGGCTCAGGTTACTGAGGTTTTAAAAGTGGCCATGACGTTCCAACTGGAAAACAAGAAAGCTAAGGAACAGAGGACGGCGATACGCCAAGAAAAAATAAAAAATGCCCCGATCGATCGGGGACGTTAAAATAATATATTGGACTACTCACGTGAAGTAGGCACATGAGCGCCAGATTTGATTAGATCCATATCCGGGAAACCCGATTCCTCCATGTATTTATGGAAAAGAACTGCAAACATATAATCATTAGCAGATCTTTTCCTCAAATCCTCAAAATACTTTCTGCGGTTTTCAAGATGATAGGCGCACTCCATTGAAATTTGCCGCTGAACAACTTCATTATCAATTGGCTCCGGCAAAATAATAGGTGTCCAACAAAAAATTTCGGTTATTGGTTTTTTAATATGACCTTGTGTAATTCTTGCGTACATTTCATCATGAATCTTTCGCTCACCAGGAGAAAGGTTCATTAAACGAATCTCTGTCTCGACTTTACGTACCATAGCGTTAAGAAATATTTGTTCACTATCTATGGCTTTTTTAAAATCTGAAATAGTAGCTTGTTTCAAGCTAGCATCAATAACTATTTTAGTAAAACTCGATACGCCTTTCGTGAAGTCACCAATGTAGTTTGATACAGGTTTCCGTATAATACTATTCTTAGCAACTGGCTCTGGCTCTGGCTCTGTCGCAGACCTGGTAGGGTTTAAAGCAAAATCCTTGACCCTTCGGATAGCTTCGGCGGGATTATTGAAAACTATACTTGCTGGTATCCGGAGGACGCTATAACCATGGGCTACTGAGAATTCGTCTCGGATACGGTCACGCTCTACCTGCTCAGGTGAAGAGTGGTATGTGGCACCATCAATTTCGACGATGTACTTGCTGTTCAGCACAAAATCAAATCGATAGTTATGGAATGTGAATTGCATTTCCATTGATAACGCTGGGGAAATTAGTGCCCCATTACTAGGATAAAGATTGAATTCTTTAACCATGGATTGTAGAAACTTTTCCTCTGCTGGAGATTCACAGCCTTTTAGGAATAGCTCTAGCCAGTCACTATCGTCGGGTTTTGCGTCAACCCATGTTCGAGGCGGAAGGACCGTTTTAGTTTTTGGTTCTATAAAGTCTAAGAAAGTTAACCATGTTAAGATTAGTACAACAATCAAAACATATGGGAATATAAAACATAGCGGCAATACTATTGCAATTAAACCAGCCCTAACCCAAAGCTTACCTGCAGATTTTCCGTTCACATAGCACCTTCCTGGTTAACATTATTGTGGAGCTTTTAGATATCTAGGTCTTGTTGGTCTGGCGGTGGAAGTTCATCCTTTCCGGTAACGGCTATGTTGTTGTCTTCGATGATTGGGATGTAGGTCAGTTTCTGCTTCGCCTTTTCCTTGAAATTGCTGTCTTGCTCAGATGCAGAGGCAATGACGGTCGCAGAGAAAACGGCGTATTTCCGTTGGTTGCGGCCTGCCTGCCAGAACACTCGTTCGTTGACACAGTAGGCGCTGGCATTGCCGATTTTTACTGTGTCGATCCAGTTTTCATCCTTGAGGAGCTTGATTGCTCGACCCACTGTAGGACGGCTTACGCCTGTGACCTCGCAGAGCGTCCCATAGCTACACACTACGGCGTTTGTGGTCCTACCCATGTGCTCCACCAAGTAATACAAAATCTCGTGCGCTATGGGGCTTGCACGGGCCAATTTACGCATCTGAGTCAGGTAGCTGCGGGAGATCTGGACGAAGTTGTAATTGTCCCGTACATCATGAGACTCCGGAGTCTCTTCTGGTGATGCAACCATGCTCATATTGAGATCCTGCTTGCTTTAAATGGTGATCTCGAATGATACACTTGATGATGACCCTTTGAAAACAGAGTCTCACCAGCTATGAGACTGCCCAGTCTCACCAGCTATGAGACTACCCCTAAAAAAAAACCTTTAAAATCAGCAGGTTGCAATACCCCCCCTTCTATATCTCAATAGGGCTCTGCCCTAGGCGATGCCTTACCCTGAAAAGCACGGCCAACGGCCTTGAGATTGCTTTCCCTAAGTGCCCAAGTTTTCGATGGTTTGAAC